>JBMNNQ010000051.1:0-9849 GCA_050942615.1 Dethiobacteria bacterium
CGGGCAGATCACCTGTATGGCAGAGCTTGTAGAGGCCATTAAAGCTGGGGCTGCCAAGCCGGTGTATTATGAGCGGGGTGTATACCGGGAGTTTCAATATGAGGCTCTCGTTGATGCTATATAACATATATATATAAGGGGGAAACTTGGAATGAGAAAGATTGGAGTACTGCTGCTCTTGCTGCTTTTAACCTTTTCCCTTGTTGGCTGTGGGGAAAACGGCGAAGCCCCGGGCGCTGCTGTGGTGGATGATGAAAAGCCATTTGAGGGGACTGTTTTGGAATTATCGGTTGCCTACGGCGGGGCGGAAGGTTCTTTTGATCAATTTACCGCCGAGACAGGAATTGAAATTGAGTGGATCAGTATGTCAACAGGGGCAAAGCTGTCCCAGCTGCAGGCGGAAGAAGGAAAGACAACGGCTGATGTATGGTTTGGCGGGGGTGTAGACAGTTACTTTGCCGCACGGGACTTAGGTTATCTTTATAAGTATGAGTCACCGGAGTTTGCAAATATCGATCCCAAATATCTTGATCCGGAAGGCTATTTTGGTGCTTTGTCCCTTGTGCCTTATGGTTTGGTTGTAAACGAAGACCTAATGGAAGAGCTGTCCTTGGACATGCCCCAAACATGGGAAGACCTGCTGGATCCCCAGTATGCCGGTGAAATCATTATGGCAGATCCCAGTATCTCCGGGGGACAATATGCAATTTTAAGCGGCTTGATCCAAGCCATGGGTGAGGAAAAGGCCTGGGAATACTGGGAAGAACTGAATGAAGGTGTAGATTATTATGCCCAGGGCGGCGGCGAACCCCAGCAAAAGGTGGCTGCCGGGGAATTTGCCATTGGGCTCACTGCCATTCATGGACAGACCTTTGGACTGATGGAAACTGCACCAGTTATCCCGGTTTTTACAACTGAAAATATTCCTTGGATCCCTGCACCTATTGCCATATTTGAGAACTCGGAAAACAAAGAAGCTGCAAAGGTTTTAGTCGACTGGTACCTTTCTGAACACGGGCAGACAGTTCTCATGGAAGCGGACGCCCGGATTATGGCCAATAAGAATGTAGAGGTTCCTGCTGAAATGGATACGCTGCAGCTTGAACAGTTGATTGATTTTGATCTGGAAAAAATGGGTAGTGAAAGAGAAAATATCCTTGAAAAATGGAAGGAAATGATCGGTGAATAACAAGCCTTGGCGGGAAAGGGCTGGACATGCCTCCCTTTCCCGCTCCTTTGTTTTTGAAAAGGCTATGATCATGTTTTTGGTCACAGCCTTTTTGTTGTTTATTTTATATCCCATTACAGGCTTGCTGCTGAGGAGTCTAACCGCAAACGGCGAGTGGTCCTGCTGCCATTATCGCAATCTATTGTGTGGGAGAAATCTAAGGCTGCTCCGCAATAGTGTGTTTGTGGCCTCGGTATCATCAATTATTGCCACGTTTTTAGCTTTTTGTATCAGTTTGTACGGGCATTTCAAAAGTGCCAAAGCTAGAAATTTTATTTACCACGCGCTGATGATCACCATGATCTCGCCGCCCTTTATTTCTGCCATTGCGCTTTTAACTCTTTTTGGCCGCCGGGGACTGATCAGCTACGGTATTTTCGGCGCAACATTAAACCCCTATGGGTGGCATGGTATTGTTTTGCTGCAAAGCATCAGCGGTATTTCATTGTCTGCAATGTTTATGATGACCGGTTTAATGCAAATTGACAGCCGCCTTATCTTGGCCTCCAGGGACTTAGGTGCAAACCCGTGGGTAACCCTTTGCAAAGTAATCTTTCCGGCCATGATGCCGACGGCTCTCTCTGTTTTGTTTTTGCAGTTTACCATGAATATTTCGGATTTTACGACACCGATTATTATCGGCGGCCGCTACAGCGTTTTAGCAACCGAGGCCTACCTGCGGGTTTATGCACAGGCTAATCTAAATGGGGCGGCTGCGATGACCGTCTTACTGCTGCCGCCGTCATTGTTGGCCTTTTATTTTTACCGCGGAAATTTACAGCGGGTTAATACCTTGTCGGAACGGTCAAAAATCTTTGATCTGGAACAATTGGATTTCCAGCTTCCCAAATTTATCCGCTATGCCACCGGGACTGTTACAGCACTTTTTTTTGTAATTATGGCGGTGCAATACGGAAACATCTTCTTGCAGGCCCTGTCGGTAAACGTAGCCGGTCAGGCGGTCTTTACTTTAGATCACCTGCAGGTTTTTCAAAGCCGTCATGTGGAGGCCCTGCTGAGAACTGTTTATATGGCCGTTGTTGCTGCATTTTTTTCGATAATACTGGGCGTCCTTCTTTCTTACTATAATCAAAGGCGCAAGCTGCCGGGAATGGAAGTTCTAGAATTTATCGGTTCACTGCCCTACATCATTCCGGGGATCTTTTTTGGACTGGCTTATATTGTGGTTTTTCATACGGGCCCGCTCACCCTGACCGGTACACTGTTAATATTGATCTTAAACTGTACTTTCCGCCATGTATCTGTCGGTAACAAGGCCGCCAATGCAGCCTTTGAAAACATCGACAAGAAGTTGGAATGGGCCGCCTCTGATTTAGGCGCTTCGCAGTTAACCACTATATTTACCATTATCTTTCCGATGCTGCGTTCGACTTTTCTGGTTGGTTTTATCAATATCTTTACCGCCTGCATGACCACGGTGGGGCCGCTGATGCTGCTTGTTTCGCCCCGGAACCTGGTGACCAGCGTGTTGATGTTTAGTGAGATTAACAGCGGGCATTATGGCCAAGGCGCTGTGATGGGCAGTGCGCTGGTTATAATTACCTTTGGAATCAACCTGACGTTGATTTATTACATGAACAGGGGAAAGAAAAGGAGAAGGCTTCATGATTTTAGAACTAAAAAACCTGACAAAAATGTATGATGATGAAAATGGAATTGCCAACATAAATCTAAAGATTAAACGCGGGGAATTTATCACCCTGCTTGGGCCTTCGGGCTGTGGAAAAACGACAACTTTAAACCTGATCGGTGGTTTTTTAAAACCCGATCGGGGAGAAATTCTTATGGCAGGAAAAGATATCAGCAGGCTTCTGCCGGAACTAAGGCCCGTATCAACAGTTTTTCAAAACTATGCCTTGTTTCCGCATCTCAATGTCTTGGAAAATGTTGCTTATGGGATCAGGTTCTACCGCAAATATCCCAAGAAAAAAGCATTAAAAGCTGCGCAAGAATACCTGAATCTGGTCGGCCTCATGGACTATGAAAAAAGTAATATTGGCAATTTAAGCGGGGGCCAACAACAGCGGGTGGCCCTGGCAAGATCTTTGGCAACCGGGGCCGAAGTGCTTTTATTAGATGAACCCCTGAGCAATTTGGATGTAGCCTTAAGAAACCGTTTAAGGAAGGAATTAAAGGAGCTGCAAAGAAAAACAGGGGTGACCATGGTTTTTGTAACCCATGATCAGGAAGAAGCCCTTAGTCTTTCGGACCGCCTGGTGGTTATGGAACATGGAAAAATAGTACAAATTAACACACCGGAAGAAGTTTATTATCATCCTGTTAATCAATATGTGGCCAGCTTTGTTGGGAAATCAAATTTTATGAGGGGTGAGGACGGAAAGCTGTACATCCTGCGGCCGGAAGATATAAAGCTTAGGAAAAATCCCCGGGGTAAATACGTTATTCAAGAAGTGATGTTTTTGGGCCAAAAAACGGAAGTAACGTTGAACAATGGTCAAGACAGGCTGGAGGTCCTCCTGACCGGAACCAAGGGGCAGGGCTTTAAGAACAACGATGCTGTGGATATTGATATACTTTTTAAGAGTCAGTTCAGGGACAGGGCCTAATAAAGGGCAAAGAAACCAGGCCGGACATAACGGTGTACGGCAGTGCTGTTTCCGGGTCATTGTACGCGCTGCCGGCCAGGTAGAAAGGCTGGCAGCGGTGCGGCCGGGACGGTTGTGTTACTGTAGTTTAATAGTTTAATACACTTTGTCAGCGGTGGATCGTGAAAGGATGTAGCTATGAAACACAGGTGGGATATGTTTCGTGTTACCTTCGGTGCAGTTTATGGTGGCAGAATGTTCAAACAATATTTTTAAAATGTTTAAAAATGTAAGGCTTGCAGGTGTTTTTGCTTTTTTGTAGAATGATGACTTGCAGTTATTATTTTACAGCTGGAATGGTACGCAAATATGTTTAAGGGGAAGGATGTTTGTCATGCAAAAATTGGGGCTGCGGGGGGCTGTTTTGCTGTTTGTGCTGGCAGTGCTCATGGCAGTGCCGGCTGCCGAAACAGGGATGGTTGCTGCTGCCGCTGCCGGAACGATGCCGGCGCCTGCGTTGCTGGTGGACGGCCGGCCTGCAACACCTGCTGTGCCGCTGTTTTGGGATGAAGGGACGGTTTTGGTTTCGTTAAGGGATCTGGGTGCTTTTCTGGGGGCAGGCTTGCAATGGAACGGGGCTGCAAAAACGGCCTGGATTCAAAAGTACGGGCATACCGTTTTTTTTCGCCTGCAAACAGACGAAGTGCTTAAAAACGGCAAGGTGGTGGCTGCCCCGGCAGCAGCGCGGCTGGTCGGCGGCACGGTTTATGTGCCGCTGCGCTTTGTGGCAGAAAATTTGGGGGCGGCTGTGGCCTGGGAGGGCGGTGCCCGCCAGGTGCAGATTGTTACCGGCGAGCGCCGGGCTCCGCACGAACGGGTAAACAGCCAGGCCACATTTAATGCGCTGGTGGCCTATACGGATCAGGGCCGCTTGTGGCTGTTGGATGGGCGGGAACCGGGGGCCGTGCCCCGGCAGTTGACCGCTGACGGTTATGCTGAAATAATAGGTTGGTCGGTTGACGGTACCTGGCTGGCCTATAAACATGCTGCCGGGGAGGGTGCTGAGCCGGCTTATTTGTGGGTGGTTCAGGCCGACGGCAGCGGGGCCAGGCAGGTGGACACTGCGCCTGTTGGTGACGATGCGCACTGGTCACCGGGGGTCAACCGTTTGGCTTATACTACCAGGCAGAAAAGCGCAGACGGTTACATACCAACAGGCCTGGTCCGCTGTGCCGCGGTGACGGCTGCAGGCATTGAGGCCCATACCCTCCTGGAGGCAGACGTGGTGCAGATTCCTTCCCTGGCCTGGCATCCCGCCGGGGAAAGCCTGGCGGTTTCCCTGCCGCGCACCGGGGAACGGCCGCCTGCGCTTGAACAGGCATTCTTGGACGGCCGGCGTGAAACACTTTATACTTACCGGGACGGGGAACCTGTTGATCTGGAGGGCCTGTACCCCTGGGCTTTGATCAGCTTGCAGTGGTCGCCGGACGGGGAATTTCTGGCATATCACTTACGCCTGAATTCTGCTTCGCTGACCGCCGATGCTGTGGAAGCAGGGGTGCTCAAGGTGGCCGCTGAAAAAACGGTCAGCCTGGGCGGTGGACTGCGCCACCGGGAATGGCTGGCTTTTTCCCCGGATAGTGAACAGTTGGCTTATATTGCGGGCACGGGCCGGGATGTTATGTACAACAAACGGCTGGAAAAAGCTGTTCTTGCTGCCGGAGAGCAACCTGCCGATTACGGCCGGGAGGGTTTTGTTGATGCGCAGCCGGTATGGTTACCGGCAGGGCCTGCAGGCGAACCGCCAACCCTGCTTTTTTGCCGCGGGACGGAAGTTAATGTGGCCGCCAATTTGAACACTTTGCCGGCAGTGATGGTGCCCGGCCAGCGTATTTATAAGCTTGATGGGGAAGGGCAGCTTGCAGCTCTGACCGCAGGGCCGGCAGATACGGCTGACTATTTTCCCAGTCCTGCACCATCCGGTGCGGAGCTGCTTTTTCTCCGGTTGGAACGGTTTGATCAGGGCTCGCTTTACCTGCAGCCGTTAAATGCACCGGATCAGGCTGTGGAAATCCTGCGCGGCTTAAAAGGCAGCCCCGGTTTTTATGGCAGCTATTATCCTGGTTGGGCCGGCATCCACTGGTTCTAAGTTAAGCAGGCAGTCGGTGCAGTGCCTTGCTGCTTCAATGCACACTGGCAATCCAAACAATACAAAAAACAGGCCATACAAACAGGCCATACAAAAAAGCATAGAATGGGGGGAAAACCCCGGCATTCTATGCTTTTTATTTGGGTTTTCAGCTGTAATGTTCGAGATAGATGAAAGTTAACCTGTTTTTTCTTTACTGATCTTGATGATCTCCCTTTCTCCTTCCGGCGGGGGAGGGGGAACGGTTTCGCCGGCGGCAAGTTTGGTGATGGCATCGAAGCGGGGGGGACAGGCTTCAAAACAAGCCCCGCAGCGGATGCACTTGTCCTGTTCAATAATGTGCACCTGTTTTTTGGCGCTGATGATGGCCCCTACGGGGCATCTGTTGGCGCAGATCATACAGGCCTGGCATTTTTCCGGATCGATATAGTACGAGATCATTTCGGTAAGCAATTCTTCTACTTCTTCAATTGTGAAAAATGTTTCATATTCTGCCGGGTCTTCCAGGTGTTTTTCCATTTTTTCATTTTTCATGATCTTGATATAAGGAACCAGCCTTGTTACTTTTTCAAGCTTGGCCGCTAATTCTGCTTCGTCCAGGCCTTCACTTTTGCCCAGGGGGCCGATCTCTTTTATTTCCCGGGTAAAGTCATCTACAACCTCTGTGAAAAGGTTTCCTTCACCGCCGGACATGAATTCCAGTCTTAACCTCCTGGGGTTCAGGCCGATATGTTCCATTATTTTTTTACACAGCAGCACCATATTTAGTGCATGGTAATTTCCACCGGTGACATAGTTGCATTCATCCAAACGGCAGCCGCCAATAAACACTCCGTCCATTCCCCTGGAGAAGGCCCTGAGTACATGTTTCAGGTCGACTCTCCCGGAACACATGACACGGATAGCCCTAATTTCGGTCGAATATTGTAGTCTGGAAACTCCAGCCAGGTCAGCAGCTCCATATGCTCACCAGTGGCATAAAAAACCCAGTATTTTTGGTTTAAATTTTAGATCCGTACCCATTGTATCTCCCCTCCTTATTCAGTAGTTGCGGCCACTGCTTCGGCCTTTGCTGTGCTTTCTTCTGCTTGCACAAACGCGTCGATCATGCTGCAGATTTCATCGTCTGTAAAGTGCTTGAGCTGAATGGCCCCGGTAGGACATTTGGCGTTACAGAGGCCGTCACCCTTACAGAGAACGGGGTTCACCACGGCCTTGTTGCCATGCCTTGTTTTTTGCAGTTTTAAGGCGTCGTAGGTACAGGCGGTAACACAGGCCCCGCAGCCCATGCATTTTTCTTCTTCTACCACACAGACAGAACCGGAGGCGCTGACTGTATCGTGCGCCAGCAGCGTTAAAACCCTGCTGGCGGCACCGTAGGCCTGGTTAATTGTATCCGGGATAAACTTGGGGTAGTGCGCCAGTCCACAAAGATAGACGCCGTCTGTGGCAAATTCCACCGGCCTTAATTTGACGTGGGCCTCTTTAAAGAAACCATCAGGGTTTAGGGTTAACATGAACTGCCCGGCGACGTCTTTGGTAGTTTCCGCCGGAATAGTGGCTGCTGCCAGGGCAACCAAATCTGCATCCAATTCCAGCTTTTTACCTAAAACGTAGTCCGGTAAGGTAACCTTTAAGCAGGGGCGGCCGTCTTCCTCGCCGGTGCCGGGTTCAATTTGCGGCTCTGCTTCCGGTTCGTAGCGGATAAAACGGACCTCTTTATCGGCTGCTTCCCGGTAATAGTCTTCATTAAAACCGTATGTTCTCATATCCCGGAAAAGCACGTAGACATCCATTTCGGGATTTATTTCTTTTAATTTTAAGGCGTTCTTGACCGATTCGCTGCAGCAGATGCGGCTGCAGTAATTCCTTTCTTCGTTTCTGCAGCCCACACACTGGATCATCACGATGCTCTGGGCGTCTGTTACCCGGGCATCTTTTTGGACGATCAGTTCTTCCAGTTCCAGGTGCGTGAGGACCCTTTCATCTTCCCCGTAGAGATATTCGGTGGGGGTGTAGACCTCTGCTCCGGTAGCGATGACGGCTGCACCGTGTTCGATTTCAGCAGGGCCCTTTTCAGACTGCACTTTGGTTACAAAGTTGCCTACATAGCCGGAAACATCTGTGATAGTGGCCTCGGTGTAGACATGGATTAAGGGGTGGCTGTTTACTTTCTGGATGAGGTCTTGCAGGTAGGCCTGTACGTCCATGCCATCCAGGGTTTCATGAATTTTGTGGGCGATGCCGCCAAGCCGCGGTTCTTTTTCCAAGAGGTGAACCTCATGCTTTTGGGCGGCAATGGAAAGTGCACAGTTCATGCCGGCGATACCCCCGCCGACAACCAACGCTGCCTTGTTGACAGGCAGTTCCAGCTGCACCAGGGGTTCCAACAGGTTGGCCCGGGCAACCGACATGCGGATTAGGTCCCAGGCTTTGGCCGTGGCTTCTTCCTTTGCTTTGGAGTGGACCCAGGAGTTGTGCTCCCTGATGTTGGCCATTTCCAGGTAATATGGGTTGAGACCCGCTTCCTTCAGGGTATCCTGAAACAAGGGTTCCAGGGTGCGGGGGGTACAGGCGGCAATAACCACCCGGTTGAGCCCCTTTTCATTGATCATGTCTGTAATTTCCTGGGCACAGTTGGAAGCACAGGAAAACAGCTGTTCCTGAGCGTGGACCACGTTGGGCAGGGTCTGGCAGTACTCAACTGTGGGAGGTATATTTACCACCCTGCTGATGTTTGCCCCGCAGTGGCAGACAAATACTCCAATCCGGGGTTCTTCTTTTGAAACATCCTTTTCCGGCGGGTATACCTTGTCTTCAGCCAAGCCGCCCCGGCGGTAGTCCAGGAGTTCGCCGCATTGGGAGCTGGCCCCGCTGGCGCTGAAAACTGATTCAGGGATATCTGTCGGCCCTTGGAAAGCGCCACAGGCAAAGACGCCCGGGCAGGTTGTTTCCATGGGGTTGGCCGGGTTGGTTTTGCAGAACCCATGTTCATTTAATTCAATATTGAATTTACCGGCTAATTCTTCATAGTCGGCGGGTGGTTCCAGCCCGACGGATAATACTACCAAATCAAATTCTTCCTCTTTTACCCCTTCGTCGTTGGTAGCGTAGCGGATAGTAACGTTTTTGGTTTCCGGGTCTTCTTTAACGATGGAAACATAGCTTCTAATAAAGTTAATCCCGGGCAGGTTGTTTGTTCTTTCATAAAAACGTTCAAAGTCCTTACTGTAGGAACGAATGTCATTATGGAAGACGGTGCATTCGGCGTCGGGATTAAAGTCTTTGGTCAGGATTACTTGTTTTTGTGTATAGGTGCAGCAGACGGCCGAACAATAGCTGTGGCCGCCTTCAATCACCTGCCGGGAACCGATGCATTGAATCCAGGCGATTTTTTGCGGGCTTTTCAGGTCAAAGGCACGCAAAATTTCACCTTGGTAGGGCCCGGTGGCACACATGATCCGCTCGTAGTCCATACTGGAAACCACGTTTACAAATTCCCTGTAGCGGTACTCTTTCAGGGCACTCGGATCAAACGGTTTAATGCCGGGGGAAAGGATCACTGCACCCACGTTAACCTCTATTTTTTCCGGTTCCATGGTAAAATCGATCGCATCGTTTTGGCAGATGGCCTCGCAGATGCGGCATTTCTTTTCCTTCAGGAAAATACAGCTTTCATCTATATAGGTGATGAGCGGAATAGCCTGTGAAAAGTAGATATGCACAGCCTTGTTGTTTGATATTTCCTGGTTAAAAGGATCGGGATAGACTACAGGGCAGTACTCCACACAGTTGGTGCAGCCTGTGCATAAGTCTTCAATAATATACCTTGGTTTTTTATTCAGTGTTACTTTAAAATTGCCTATTTCCCCTTCTACACCCTTAACTTCGGTGTAGGTTAAAAC
>JBMNNQ010000052.1:0-9658 GCA_050942615.1 Dethiobacteria bacterium
TTGCCCTTTTTACCAATTTCCCCCCCTGGCACGAGGGCAACAGCTGGCATCACTGGCCGCAGGAATATGCCCCGGCAATTGCGGATGCCGCCACACATATTTCACCACAGGGCGTTGTTCTTTCCAACGACGGCCATCTGCTCAGCTGGTATGCCGATCGCCTCGCCCTGAAGATCCCGGTGCAATGGGCCCAGGTTGAAGAATTGGAAAATAGGGCCCCTATTGCCGGCCTCTGGCTTAGCAACCGGCTGCGCTGGGGCAATACGCCCGAGGCCGGAGAGGAATGGCTGGAGATCATGCGGGAAAAACCGCCACAGCTGGGCAACTACCGCCTTTTTGCCGTATATGAGGATGGCTCCCTGTTTTATCTGCGGGACAATGAAGGTGGCGCCCCACGAAACCCTGCTGCCGGGGGTTACTGACTGTCACCAACAGTTACAGGTACTGCACATCAACAGGATACTGCCCGGTGTTGGTTTTACCTGCCCCTTTTTCCAAATATTCCTTAAACCCCTTTCTGTCTCCAAAACCCCCGTTGTTCAACGCAGTTGGTCATAAAGGAGCGTCCCCCTTCGTAAAATAATAGGTAGGCTGCCCGGTTATTCCCAAGTATCCACCTTTTCCAACCCGGCACTGGCTACATCCTTTTAACAGGGGGCTCGAAATAATGTGAGTGCAGGCGATCCGAACATCGGCCAAGTCCTATTGGTCTGCCTTTTAACCGCGGTGATCCATTTAATAGAAACCCTTTCTTACGGCGCCCGTATCGCAGGGGTGAAAACCCGGCGCCTGTTCCTGGCCGCCTGCATTTTTAGCGTGGTCGCCCTGATCGCCCGCACGGCCAATCTCTTGCAGGGTCCCCTTTTGGGCTATTATGTTGATAGCCTTATTTTATTAAACAACATTCCTGTCCTGCAAAAATCCTTCCGCCTGATCATATTTTCCGCTTCCGTAGGCAGCCTGGCTGCCCTGTTGGTCCTGCCCACTTTTATTAACATTTTTATTTACCTGATCGGCTCTTTGGAAAAAAGCGGTTCCCTGGGAAAGATGTTCCTCCACATGCTGAACGCCGACCGCCTGCTGCATAAAATATATCTTCAGCTGCGGGGAAGTTTGCAGCACCCGGGAACCTTTTTTTCGCTCTTTTTCCGGGGGGAAAAAGCCGCCAGGCATATCCTGCTGCTCTACATTGGTGTAGCGGCCATTAACACGGTCAGCGTTCTCGCCGCCATCTATGCCGGTGCACTGCTGCCTGATTACCGGCTCACGGCCAGCCAGATGTCGGGCATTGTTAACGGTTTCAGCACCATCGTCCTCACCTTTTTTATTGATCCCTATGCTTCCCTGATTACAGACCACACTATGGCCGGCAAACGCAGGTTTTCGGACCTACAGGGCCTGGTTTCAAGTTTGATTATTGGGAAAATTGTTGGTACACTGTTGGGACAGTTGGCCTTTCTGCCCTGTGCACGTTTTGTGGTTTTTATGATCACCCTTTTTAAATAATACGCGGAGGGATGCAGCCATGACCATTTTACTGCGGGTTAACCTCACCACGGGAAAGATTGAAAAGGAAAATGTAACTGCCTGGCAGCAGCGCTACATCGGGGGCCTGGGTGTTAATACCAAATTGGCTTTAACGCTGCTTCCCCCCGGCTGTTCACCCCTGTCCCCCGCAAACGTACTGCTGGCCGGCCCCGGTTCCCTCAGCGGGACACATCTCCCCACCGCCTGCCGCACTGAAATGACGGCCAAGTCGCCTTTAAGCGGCCGGTTCGGCAGCGCCAATTCCGGCCACAAATGGGGCCTGCAGTTGCGCAGGGCCGGTTACAGCTATTTGGCTGTTGAAGGGCGGGCCGCCCGCCCGCAAGTCTTGTATATTGATGACGGGGAAGTTATCCTGGAAGATGCGGCCTTGCTTTGGGGGCAGGATACCTGGTTTACAGTAGACTGGATTAGGGAACAGAAGGGTAGGGATTTTGAGGTAGCCTGCATCGGACCGGCCGGAGAGAACCTGGTCACCTTTGCCGGCATTCAAAACAATCACCATGCTGCCTGGGGCCGCACCGGCCTGGGGGCAGTGATGGGCAGTAAAAATTTGAAAGCGATCGCCGTCCGGGGAAAAGGGAAAATAAAGATTGCCCGCCCGGCGGCGTTCCCGGGGATTAAAAAAGAAGCTTTCCAAAGAATCAGGCAGGAAGTCAGTTTCGGTATGACCAGAAAATACGGGAGTATGGTCGTCTCGTCACCCATAAACAGGATGGGCGGCCTGCCCGGGCGCAACTACACCCGGGGCTCTTTGCCCGGCTGGGAGGAAACGCGGGGCCGCAGGGTATTTCGGGAGCGCTACAAGCTGAAAAGCCTGGGCTGTTTTTCCTGCCCGATTGCCTGTAAATACCTTTCCGGGGCGGTAGAAGGCCCCTGGCAGGGCTACACAGCGGTAGGCCCGGAGGTCACTCATGTCCTGGAATTTGGCGCCCGGCTGGACCTGCAATCCATCCCGGAAATATTAAAGTGTGTGGAAACCTGCAACCGCTTGGGCTTAGACGTTGTTTCCGCCGCAGCAACCATTGCCTTCCTGATAGAATGCGGTGACAACCAACTTCTTTCTGACGCAGATACCGGCTTTCTGCCCCGCTGGGGCAACTTGGAAGACATACAAAAAATGCTGCAGCTGATCGCCTGCCGGGAAGGCAGCGGCGCCCTGTTGGCCGGGGGGGTAAAAGCAGCGGCAGCCCAAATTCCCGGCAGTGAAGATTTCGCCCTGCACATTAAAGGGGTGGAACTTTCCTGCCGCGATCCACGGGCCAAATGTGATACCTGGGCCTTGGGCTACCTTACCAACACCCGGGGGGGCGACCACCTGCGTGTCCGCTCCCCTGTGGAACTGCTGTCCGCAGGTCTGCAGAGCAGTGACACAGAAGAGCTAGGGGTAGCCCCGGAGCGCATTGACCGCCTGGATATGCCCCCGGCCCTGAAAAATAAGATTTTCGGTTCCCCCCCGGCGCATATTTATATCCCGCAGATGCTCAAATATGCTGAAGACCTGCTCACGATTATCAATTCCACCGGCTTCTGCATCCGCACGCCGGTGCTCCATTCCCTGGGGCCCGATTTTTTCGCCCGGGCCCTGAACATAGTAACCGGCAGCGATTTTACAGCAGAAACCCTGCTAAACAGCGCTGCGCAGATCTGGGCCCTGCAGCATCGCTTTAACCGGCAGGAAGGGGAAACAAAGGATGAGTACCGGTTTCCGGCAAGGTTTTACCATGAACCTTTGCCCCGGAATGGTGGCGAACCCCACCCGCCGCTTTCCCCGGAAAACGTACAAAAGGTTTTAGAAGCGTATTTTGCAATCAGAAACGAGGATGGCGAATAACTGGGCATCCCCCTGGGGGTGCGGTAAACAGGCCCTGCCCGGCCGGGGGGGTGTTCTTAAACCCGGCAGAAACCAATCTTTCTGCCGGGTTTTTTGCCTGGGAAACAGTTTAGGCCAGCTTGGTCGCCACAAAAATAAACAAGGCTGTCAGGCCCCAGAAAACTGCTGCAAAAGCCGAATTCCAGCAGAAACCCAATTTATACGGGGAATTCCCCGTCAGCGAGGACAGGATCAGGACGGAAATAGAAAAGGGCGAAAGCATAAAGGACATGGCCATACCGCCCATCAAAGCCAGGGCCAAACCCAACGGACTAAACTGAAAGGGAGAGGCGAGCAGCGTTTTGGCAATGATAATCGCAGAAACAAAAGGGTGCAGCCCGGTAAAAGCCAGCAGCACAATAAACAACGGCACGGCAGCCAGGATGAAAACAATGCCCACCCGGTCGACAACCAGCTCCAGCAGGCCGCCCACCAATTTTATCGCGCCGCTGGCCTCCATCGCATAGGTAAAAAACCCTGCTGCGGCAAAAAGGGTGGTTTGATCGGCCATTTTGACAATATCCCGGCTAAAAAAAGAAAAACTGCGCCTCCCCAGCGGGGCCAAACGACCGCTGACCGCACCCCAAATAAAAGTAGCCGCCAAACAGCCCAGGGCGATACTGTTTAAGGACGAAAAATGCAGGACATCCTCCAAAAACAAAATGATCCCGATTACAACGGTGAATAAAATCAGGAAACCAGCCAGACGCCGGGATGAAGCCTGGGCATTTGCCGATTGAATTTGCGGCTGCTTTGCAGCCTGTCCTGATAACTGCCCCCCGGTGCCGGCCTTCCGGTTTGTTTCCATCAAAAAAGCTGCCACCAGGCCGGCCAGGCTGAGGAGAAAAACCGGCCCCACCAGCTGTTTCCAGGAAAGGCCGGAATATTTAACAGTGATACCCACCGTTGCCGCCACCGGACTAACAATTAAAGCCATGGCATAACCGCGCGCCACACTTGTTGTCTCCAGGCGGCTGTTTTTTTCCAGGCCCAATTTTTTCAGGTTTTCCCTGACCAGGTAATAGGAAGGCCCCACAGCTCCTGCCAGGGATAAAAAAGTCAAGACATAAGTGATCAGCAAAGAAATAATGTAGGGTTGGGCAGGTCGTTTGGCCCTAACAAAAAAACGTTGGAACAGCCCTGCATACTTCCCCATTTCCAACGGTATCCCCAAAATATTAACCGCGGCCATCACGGCCACCAGGGAGGCCATTTCCGTAAAACCCCCGATCAGTTCCCCGGGTAGCGGCGGTGTTTTAAATAAAAAAAACGCCAGCAGGCTGCTGCCGCAAAGCACCAGGGCCACGACCCTGGCATAAGTGCTGATGCGGGGGAATAAAAAGATAAGCGCCCCTAAAACAACAGCCCCCCCGCAAACAGTAAATATATTATTTTTTTCACATAAGAATTCCAGCAGACCAACAACCACAACAGCCGTACATAACCAAGGCTGCAGGCGATGGAAAAACTTCATTATTAGTTCAGTCCCTGCTTGAAAACAATACCCTGCATTCAACAAGATCTACATTATATAATTTTATACAAAAAGTGTACTGTTCAATTTAATTTGCTATTTTGGCCGGCACCCTGGAACAACCTTTTTAAAACAAAATTTTTGAAAACAGCAGCTTCCCAAAACACCTTATTAAAACATCACTATGGTTTCCTGGAAATAAGTTTCCAGAAACAAACCTCAGGCAACAAACTTCTGGAAACAAACCCCCTTTTCCTGCCAAAGGGGCAAAATAAGGTACCCCGCACCTAAATATTTAGCAGCACCCCTTGTAACTTTCCCCCACTGCCCCTTTTCTTTGGTGGGCTGCAAGTAAAACCGGGCAACAGGCCTAATAGGGGTTAATAGAGTTAGCAGGGTTAAGATTTGGCCGGTTCCAACACCCATATTTCTGTACCGGCCGGTAACATATTCTTGTTTAAAGGTATGGGTTTAGCACCTTTTTCCTTTACTTTTTCTACTGCCTCCACGAAGGGCTGTAAACCTGCGAGCGGCCAGTTTTTAGTAATTTCTGTCTGGTAGTGCATCGGTATGGCTACAGCCGGGGAAAGTTGGGCGATAACTGCTTGGGCCTCCTGGGCATTGAGCGTGTAGTGCCCCCCTACAGGAATCAAAAGTACGTCTACCGGGGATATTTTTTCGATTTCGCCTTCATTCAAGAGATGCCCTAAATCGCCCAAATGGACAACCCGCAGCCCCCCCAGGTCGAAAACAAAGGCGGCATTGCGGCCCCTTTCCCGGCCTGCAGTCCCGTCATGATAGGTGGGCATACTAAAAATACTAATTTCTTTTTTAGTGTAGGAGGCATCGTCCCAGCCCAAGCCGTCGAGGGTTAGTCCCCGCAATATCTCCGCCCCGGGGGAGGCGGCGGCATAGTTGTGATCCATATGCTCATGGCTGATGGTCATTATTTCTGTTTCTAAATTTAACCGGCCATAGCCTACGTCGGGGGAATAAGGATCCATGAGGATACGCAGGCCGGCGGCGTCAAGTAAAAAACAGGAATGCCCCAGGTACTGCAAGGTGATCTCCCCCCGTTGCGCACCACCTTTTTCCACCTGCCTTTCAGATTGATCCCCTCCCTGTTCAGGGTTGGCGGCAATTTCCCCGCCGGCATTCTGATCGCTACAGCGTTTTTGCGCCATGTAGTGATAACCGGCGAAGCAGGCCGCCAGGAGAAAAATTAACAGCAACCCCACAAGTATTGTTCTACGCATAGATCCCCTCATCCCTTTCTTCCCGTTACAAACCGGTACCTTGTTCATTTTATGAAGAAAGGGCAGCAAGCATACCACTTTTTATTTTTCACGGAAAGCTACCTTTACCAGATAAACCCCTTCGCTAAACCATTTTTCCATATCAAAACCTGCTTTTTCAAGAACCCGCAGGATCTGGACATTATTGGGCAGGACCAGGGCTGTAAACCCCAGTACACCCTGCTTTTTGGCCAGGTTGGCCATATAAGACATAATTTCGGAACCAATGCCCATATTTTGGTAATCATCCCTGATCACCAGGGATACTTCGGCCGTGCGGTGGCCTTCACTGATCACATACTGCCCCACACCGATCACTTTTTCCCTGTTTTTTTCCTGCAGCAGGGCGAGGATAACCATTTCCTTGGTGTAATCGATCACCACAAAAAGATCCTGCAATATTTCATGTGGCATGTCCCGGCGCCGCGTAATAAACCTTTTATGCATGGTTTCTTCAGATAGGGAATAAATAAAATTTTTTACCAGGGGTTCATCGCTTATTTTTACAGGGCGCAGTTGAAATGTAAAGCCATCTTTTGTTGTGCGATATGTTTCAAGTTCTCCCGGATAGACGCCCCCCTTGCCGGGTATAAAGGCCTGGTCCGGATAAATAAACAGTAGTTCCTTGGCGGCGGCAATGAGCCCCGGGCGAAAATCAGGATGGGCAATAGCAATCAGGGACATGGCCCGTTCCCGGACGTTCTTCCCAAAAAGGTAGGCGATGCCGTATTCTGTAATGACATAATGAATATCACCGCGGGTCAGGGTTACACCGGCGCCTTCCTGCAGCAAAGGTACAATCCGTGACACCCGGCCCTCTTTTGCCGTGGATGGCAGCGCTAAAATTGTTTTGCCGCCCTGAGCCAGTACCGCCCCGCGCATGAAGTCTGCCTGTCCGCCTATCCCGGACATAAATCTTTTTCCCAGCGATTCTGCAGAAGCCTGCCCGGTCAGATCTATTTCCAGGGCACTGTTGATGGCGACCATATTTTTATTCCTGGCTATCACTGCAGGGTTGTTGGTATAGTCAATTGCCCGAAACGCTACACTGGGGTTATCATGAAGAAAGTCATAGGTCGATTTTTTACCCATACAGAAGGTAGCCACCGTTTTACCGCGATCAATATTTTTACAGGAATTATCAATAACGCCCTTCTTGATCAGGTCTACAATGCCATCATTCAATAATTCGGTGTGCACACCTAAATGCTTTTTGTTTTCCAGCCGTTTTAAAATTGCATTGGGAATATTGCCGTAACCCACCTGGATAGTGTCCCCATCCTCGATTAACTGGGAAACATGATTGCCAATTCTCCAGGCAACATCATCCCCGCCCCGTGCTTCATACTCCAAAAGCGGTTCGTCATGATGAATTAGGTAGTCTACATCCTGAACGTGGACAAAGGTATCACCATGCACCCGGGGCATATGTGCGTTCACCTGGGCGATTACTAAAGCGGCATTTTCAACAGCAGCCTTGACGATGTCGACACTGATGCCCAAGCTGAGATAGCCGTGTTCGTCCGGCAGGGTGGTCTGCACCAATGCCACATCAACCTGAACCAGCTTGCGGTTAAACAGTGCGGGTATTTCAGAGGCAAATACCGGGGTATAGTCGGCCATCCCCTTGTTGACGGTTTCCCTGGCAATTCTTTCAATGAAGAAGGTGTTCAACCGAAAATTATGTTTGAATTTGGGGCTGGCATAGGGCACCACCCCAAAGGTCCAGACCTGCAAAATTTCTGCATCCAAAAAGGCTTTGGGTTCTGATTCCACGTAACTGATCAGGGTTTGCAGCAGATGTTGCGGTTCACCGCAACCTGAACCAATAAAGATTCTGTTGCCTGCATGAATATTTTTAAAGATCTCCTTTTCCGGGGCAAACTTTTCCGGATACTTTAATTTAATACCTTCCAAGCTGACTTTTCTTTCACCGGAATCTGGTTGCACATCCATGGCAATCCTTTCTTTCTTTTATTTTACCCGGTTCTTTAAACCGGGATCCAGCCTTTTAAATACTACGCTGTTTTAGGTACCTGTTTTGCACCTCGTTGCTGGTCATTGCTTAAAACGGTGAACTTTGTTAAACTATTTGATGTTACGTTATGTTTGCATATTTATGCAGAAATCTTTTAAAAGAAAGTCTTTAAACATAAATTATAAAATGAGGCTTCCCAAATGCACCCTTTTTTTGCCGCTTTATCTTTTTTGACCAAAATTCCTGTCCCCGGCCCCAACAGGATTACCACGGACAACCTGGTCCGGGGTTCTGCTTATTATCCTTTGGTGGGAGCCCTTTTAGGGGGAATTTTATGGCTTTTTTCGTACCTGCTTAGCTTCCTTTGCGGACCTGCTTCCCTGCCGGCTGCCGCCCTGCTCTTGACATTGTGGGTATTTTTAACCGGGGCGCTGCACCTGGATGGCCTGGCCGATACCTTTGACGGTTTGGCCGGCGGCCTGACCAAGGAAGATCGCCTGCGGATTATGCAGGATAGCTCTGCGGGCTCCTTTGGAGTGGTTGCCGTAGTTTTAACGCTATTGTTAAAGTTCAGTTTTTTACAACAGCTACAGGGCGAGCGCCTATTAATAGCTCTACTGTACAGCCCGCTGCTGAGCCGCTGGTCCATGGTCGTGCTCATGTACTTTACCCCCTATGCCCGCAAAACTGCAAGTTTAGGCAAACCGTTTGTAGAGCTCATCGGCAAAAACCAGCTGGCCTTGGCTTCTGCCCTGACCGCAGCCGCCGGTTTCCTTTATCCCCAGACTTTTTTCCTGACCTTGTTACCGCCTGTAATTTTATTAGCAGCCCTGCTGCGGTGGTTGTTTCTGCAAAAAATTGGGGGGATTACCGGGGATTGCCTGGGTGCAACCAATGAACTTTTAGAACTGGCCGTCCTTTTACTGCTTTTGCTGCCCCGGACATATTAAATATATCTGTAATGGTCAAAATAACAAGAGATAAACGCCGGTAAAAATCAGGGGGGATTAGCTTGCAAAATTTTCAACTGTTCTGGATTGTAATCATCATTTTTGCCTTGTTACCCCTTTTAAAACAGTACCGTCTGAACATGATCCGTTTCAGGGTACTGCGTTCCCTGCAAAAAAAAAGAAAGTCACAAATTATTACGTTGATCCACCGCCAGGAATTTTTCAGCTTTCTGGGCATCCCTTTTTCACGTTTTATCAACATTGAAGATTCCGAGCAGATCTTGCGGGCCATCCGCCTGACACCCGATCAGGTGCCGATCGATCTTGTTTTGCATACGCCCGGCGGGCTGGTTTTGGCTGCTGAACAGATTGCAGCTGCACTGCAAAAACATGCAGCCCGTGTTACTGTTTTTGTGCCCCATTATGCCATGTCCGGGGGAACAATGATTGCCTTGGCCGCCGATGAAATTGTGATGGATGAAAACGCCGTCTTAGGCCCTGTCGATCCCCAAATCGGAAACTACCCGGCCGTATCCATCCTAA
>JBMNNQ010000053.1:0-9512 GCA_050942615.1 Dethiobacteria bacterium
ACCAGGGTGTACTCCCATGATTAAAGTCACGGGCTTTCTAGCTGGGTTTTTCGTAAGGAAACCCAAGGGTGTGTGCCAGGAGAACCGGCCCCCTGTCACCTCCCCCTTGTCACCTCACCTTATGTTTTCTTTTCCAGGAGGGCTGCTGCTTCTTGCAGCGATGTTACTGTTACTGTATGGACCGGCGGGGCTTCCTGGCTTGGCCAGGCCAGCCCCTTGCGGTTTAACCAGCAGCTCTGCAGGCCGACACGGTCGGCTCCCAAAACATCATGTTTGGAATCCCCGATATGTAAAATTTCCTCCGGCTGAACCCCGTAGTGTTCAACAACAGCCTTAAAAAAGCTGCTTCCCGGGCTTCCTTTATAGGCCTGGTGCTCTTCGGAAATAAAGACCCTGTCAAATGCATAAAGATCTTCCAAAGGCTGGATCATATCTGCATCGGCATCGCTGACAACACAGATGGGAAAGCTTTTACCTACCTTTTCAAAAAAAATTTTTGTATCTTCATAGGGGGAGGACCAACCGTGTTCTTCTACCAAAACCTGGGCCCCTGTTTCCGGATCCAGGTTCAAGCCGACTTCTGAAAACAGCTCGCGGAAAGAAATTTCCATGATTCCCCTGCAGCTGATAAATTCTTTTCCCCAACGGAAGAGGTCGTCATAATTTTTAAAAATTAGTTCTGTGGCCCAGTTCCAATATTCTTCGGCAAGCTGCGCGGAGTATTCTTTATCCAGAATCCTTTTCCAAAGACAATGGCGCCGGCTGCTGACATCAACCAGGGTTTGAAACATATCCACACTGACAATTGAAATATTTTGCATAATAGCCAACCTTTGCTTAATTATTTTACTTTTAATATTCTCTAACCCCCTGCAATATCCTCTTTAACTGCCCCGTTCCAGAAGTGGTAAATGGAATGGGCGGACACATGGGGATTTTGGCTGCCGGGGAAGTGGCTGTGGCCACTACCAACCGCCACTATCAATACCAGAGTTTATCGGCTGTGGATAAAATCTTAGCAGGGGGGAAGAATTTAACTTTCTTGATTCCGTGTTATAATAGGGTAATTGTGCCGGAATTTTTATTTCTTTCTTAAGCGTCCGGTAACTTCTATAGAAAGCAGGTTTTCAATGAACGGACCTGAAATGATTTTGCAGATAACATTTGCCGGCCTGGTTGCCGGCATGCTGGGAACAGGTTTTGGCGGCGCCTTGGCACTTATGTTTATTAAACCATCCCACAAAACATTGGGCATGATGCTCGGTTTCTCGGCTGGTATTATGCTTTCGATCATTTTTCTGGAACTCTTGCAGGAAGCAATGGCTGCCGGTTTTTTTTATGCCGCGCTGGGCCTGTTGCTTGGTATTTTAATATTTGTATCACTTGACAGGTTTTTCCCGCACCATCATTTCGTCAGCGAAGAAAAACAGGAAAGCCGGTACATAAAAAAAGGAATCCTGATCGCCACAGGGATTGCCTTACATAATTTACCAGAGGGCCTGGCCATCGGCGCCGGTTTTGCCTCCTCGACCAGCATGGGCATTACGCTGGTTGCACTGATTGCGCTGCATAACATTCCGGAAGGGCTGGCAGTCGCAGTTCCTTTGAATATGGGCGGCCTGAGCCGATTTAGATCGTTGGGCGTTGCCCTGATGGCCGGCCTACCCATGGGGGTCGGTGCACTGTTGGGTGCACTGATCGGCAATATTTCTCCCCCCTTTTTGGCCTTTTCTCTGAGTTTTGCCGGTGGGGCTATGCTCTATATCGTATGTGATGAACTTGTTCCCGATATCTTCGAACTTACCAATGCCTATATCGCTATTACGGGGGTTACTGCAGGGGTATTGACGGGTATGCTGATGGTTCATTATTTATGATCATTTTGCAGGATCATTTTGCAGGTAGATGTTCCGGCCCGGGAAAGCCAGGGACAGCCCCTCCTCTTCTAAAATTGCCAGCGTATTAAAATTAACTTCTTCCTTGATTTTCAGATATTCTCCCCAATCTGTGGTAATGGTGAAAAAATAAAAAAGTATGTCCAGGCGTCCTTCGTTAAACTGATCGAAGACGGCATGTATGGTTTCCTGATGGATGCCGGGGTGGTTTTCCAGCATGCCCCTGATTTTTTCCAGGCAGTTTTTAAAATTTTCCAGCGGGGCGTCGCTGTTAATCCCCAGGTTAAAGGTGATCCGGCGTTTTTCCATCTTGGTCCAGTTCGTAATCGGTTCATTGGCCAGGGTGGAATTGGGGACGGTAACCACTGCATTGGTCAGTGTTCTGATTTTTGTACTTCTGAAGGAGATGTCCTCCACAGTCCCGTCCACGCTGGGCGTTGTAATCCGCTCCCCGATGGAAAACGGTTTATCCATAATGATGACGATACCCCCAAAAATGTTGCCCAGGGCGTCCTGGGCCGCCAAGGCCACTGCAAGCCCCCCCAGGCCCAGCCCGGCGACAAAACTGCTTACGTTAAATCCCCATTCTTCGGCGATGATGCTTGCCGCCAGGATGATAATAACCACCCGCGCGAATTTGCTTAAAAAAGGGATTAAAATATCGTCGATTTCCAATTCGAAGCTGCGGCTGGTCACAACAAACAGCCGGACGCCGGCAAGGTTGTAGAATACCCAGGCCAGGATGATAATGATCGCCACGCGAAACAGCTTCAAAAGCGTGATGTTTAAGGCGGCGCTGAGGGGGAGGAATTTTAAAGAAAGATAAATCCCCACGGTAATAAACAGGACCCGCAGCGGGGGTTCCAGGGCATGCCAAACGTTCAAATCCGGTTCTGTTTCTGCTTTTGAAAACATCTTCAGGGTGATCCTGAGTATATATTTTGTGATTATCTTCCCGGCTAAAACAAAGACCAGGAAAAACAGCAGGGCGATTAGGATGTTCCGCCAAACTCCTGCAGCCAAAAAAGACAGTATTGCCAGCATGAAGCCCGCCTCCTACTTCCAGCCTAAAATATAACCGCGCCGGTGTAAAGCCTTTATTTGCAGCGCTGCAAAATATAAATAGTCTGCTACCCGGGCCCGGCGGCCATGCCCCCCGCCTTACCAAAGCAGGGGCCTTTCCGGCCGCTTCCCAAGGAAACCTTGCCCGACCAAGGTTTACCTTTACCCTTTCTAATTATACAGCAAAACTGCACATGCAAGAAGCATGTTCCCGATTTTATAGGCCCTACGGTGTAAAAACCGGCCAGTTTTTTTACTGTCGGGCGGGATGTTTCTGTGAAACAGGATATTTCCGCAAGATGCCCCTGTAGGTATGCTACAGTTTACGGCCGGCCTGACGGATACTTATATTTCTGCAGAGCAAGATGCCCCTGTAAGGCAGGATGCTTCGTTTACCCGGGGGACAATATGCCAATTGCCTGGCAGGCAGGCGCTATTTTTTTCTTGCATTTTCTAGAATAACGTGCTTGAGTAACGGGTAAAAATGATGAAAGATGATGCGGAGGACAGCTAAAAGCGGAATAATCACTACCAGGCCTAGAAAACCCATGTAGACCCCGCCTAACAGCAGGGCAATAATGATGGTCAGCGGGTGAAAACCCAGGCTGCGGCCAAAGACCTGCGGGGAGATAAACTGGCTTTCAATCTGCTGCACCAGCATAATCCAAAGCACAACTCTCCAGATCAAAGCCGGTGACTGCAAAAGGACAACGATGACCACCGGGAAGGCTCCGATTAACGGCCCAAAATAGGGGATGATGTTTGTTAAGCCGTTGATGATACCAAAAAAAAGGGCAAATTTTACCCGAAAAAACAACAGCCCCAGGTAGATCATCGCCCCCACTGAAAAACTGACGATAAAGATCCCCCTGATATAGGCCCCCAAGGTCTGATCAATTTCCTGCAGGGCTTCCCTGGTGTTTTGCCGCAAGTAAGGTGGTAGCAGCGCCAGCAAGCGTTTTTTCAGCAGTACATGATCGCGCAGCAAATAGAAAACATAGAGCGGCACAAGCAGCAGGGCAAAAGCATGGCAAAAAAAGGATACCAGGTATTGGGGCAGTTTTTCCAGGTTGGCAGTCAGTGACTTTTGCAGCTGCGCCAGGTTTTCATCCAGGGCCTGGCGTACATTTTCCGGCAGATTAAAACGCCGGTAATTCCTTTCCAGGTATTCTATAAAGCTTGTTAACTTTTGGGTATATGCAGGCAGGGAGGCTACCAAATCCTGTAGCTCATCCTGCAGGGTGGGCAGCAAATTCAAGGCAAAAAGCAAAATTAATGTGGCCAAAAAAAGATAGATGATCAGAATCCCCAGCGAACGGGGAATTCTTTGCTTTTGCAGGTAGTTAACTAAGGGGGACAGCAGATAGGTTACCAGCACCGCAAAAAGAAGAGGGGCAATGACAACCCCTTTTATTTCTCCCAACTTTCACCTCTCCACAAAATTTAACCCTTGATCAGTTCTTCAATTTTTTCCGGAAACAGCTGACTGCCGGACCGGATGGTTTCGACAAGTTTTAAAGCGATGTTTTTATCCAGAGCAAAAGAAGCCCCTTCAGCATCAATGTAAAATATTTCCATTTGCCCATTTTTATCGGTAAACTCTAATAGACAGTCAGCACAATAATAAACGTTGCTTCCCACTTTGCCGGTGTTAATGCTATGACAGATTGGGCAGAACATGTTCAAACCAGGCCTCCTTTGTAATTATTTTTAACAGAATTAATAAGATATGTTTCCCTTTTCTGGCAAAAAAAATACGTCGCCGCAGAATCCATCCCCAAAAAATATAAAACCCCGGGCCCTTTTCAGCCTTGGGGGCACCTGTGGACTGTAAAACGGCCTGACCACGGGGAACAGACCCCAAAGGCTGACGAAAGAAACTGGCAGCGGGCCGGCAGGGGTATGCGAAACAACGGCCGGCCGGGCAGGGTTCAACCGCCGGTTTTTTCATCAATTTCTGAGACAGCAATTTTGCCCCCGCCCAGGATTTCTTCCCCCCGGTAAAAAACTACGGCCTGCCCGGGGGTCACAGCCTTTTGTTTTTCCTTGAAGACCACCTTGGCCCGCTTTCCAGCCGGGGGGTGCAAAACGGCGGGGACCTGCGGGGCCCGGTAACGGATTTTGGCTTCTATCTGTAGGGGCTGCCGGGGCGGGGTTCCTGCCACGAAGCTTAATTCTGCGGCCCAGAGGCAGCTGCTGTACGTTTCTGCTTCTTCCCCGACGATGAGGGTATTATGAAGGGGATCTATTTTCACAACATAAAGCGGTTGCCGGGCAGTTATGCCCAGGCCCCTGCGCTGGCCTACCGTATAAAAAGCTACGCCGTGGTGCATGCCCAGCTTTTGACCCGTGGTGGAGATGATCTCCCCGGGGGCCAGCACCCCGGGATATTCACGCACCAAAAAACTGTGATAGTCGTGATCCGGGATAAAACAAATTTCATAGCTTTCCCTGTTTTGTGCCGCCTGGAACCCTTTTTGGTGCGCCAGGGCAACAACCTCGCTTTTAAGATAGCCCCCCAGGGGAAAAAGCAAAGCCTGCAGCTGTTCCTGCTGCAGTGTATAGAGCATATAGCTCTGTTCTTTTTCTTTGTCCTTGGCCCGCAGCAGCCGGTAAAGGTTGTTTTGCGGTTCATAAACAATGCGGGCATAATGGCCGGTAGCCAGGTAATTGATACCCATCGCCTGTACCTGCTGCAACAAAAGAGAAAATTTCAGATGTTTATTGCAGACAATACAGGGGTTGGGCGTCCTGCCCGCCCGGTATTCCTGTATAAAAGAGGTGACTACCTGTTCGCGGAAAGCCTCCTGCATGTCAAGAACGTAGTGTGGGATCGCCAGCGCGGCGGCTGCTTCGCGGGCGCTGTCGAGGCTTGCCGGGGGGGAGGAGCCCCGGCCGGCGGCGGCCTTCTTTTCTGCAACAGGATCGACCCAGAGGCGCAGGGTGATACCCACGGGCTTAAAACCCGCCTCTTTTAAAAGCAGGGCTGCGACGGTGCTGTCCACACCCCCGCTCATCGCCACCGCAATTTTTTCCCCGGCCTGCAGGGCCGGCCTTTGCAGGTCCATGCCTATCCCCCCCGACAATGACTGTTTTGCTCAAACCCCGCGGTCAACAGATTTTAGCACTGCCTGGCCCCGGCCGGCAGCGGCAATACGGCCGGGCAGCTCTTCCATTTTCCTTAACGGGACCTCGCATTCCAGGGTAACATCCTGGCCGTAGTGAAAGTTCAATACCTTCCCGGCGCTGGCCTCGATTTCCCTGACCACAGCCCCCAAACAATCATAGGGTGTCTGCAGCACAACCCGGGCCAGCAGCTCCCGCACGCAGATCTTGGCTGCTTCTATACCGGCTTCGGCACAGGCACGGTAAGCGCGGATCAAGCCGCCAATCCCCAGTTTAACGCCGCCAAAGTAACGCGTCCCCACGACCACAACATTGGTGAGCTGTTCTTTTTCCAGCACCGCCAGCAGCGGCGGCCCGGCTGTGCCTGCAGGTTCCCGGGCATCGTCACAGCGGGCCAGCAGTTCGTTGCCCACGCCCACGCGATAGGCGTGGGCATGGTGCGTGGCCCCCGGAAGTTCTGCAGGCACACTGCAGATAAATGCCTGCGCCTCTGCTTCTGTCCTGCAAAATGACAGGGAAGCATAAAACCGGCAGGCGCCCACAGCTATTTTTGTGCGTACCCTGGCCGCAATGGTCCGGTAACGGTAAACATGTTCTTGCTTCATATTCTTCCCTAATTTCCCAATTATTAATGCACTGCGGCCTGCAGGTACAAGGCGCATTCCAGCCTCATTTTCTGCAGGTTGCAGTTCAATGCACTGGCCTTGTGCAGCTTTCCCTCCACAAAATAGGCGGTGGCCGCACAGCCCCGGCCGCAAAGAAAACGCGCCCAGCAGTCGGCACAGGGTTCCCGCGCGGCAGACGCCGCAGCCATCCGTTTCCCGATATCCCGCTGCAAAACAAAAGGTTCCCGGGTCACGTTTCCCATATAAAAATCATCCAGGCCCACAAACTGGTGGCAGGGATACAAGGAACCATCCGCCGCTACAGCAAGGTAGTCCACCCCGGCACCGCAGCCGCTGAGGCGCTTATAAAGGCAAGGCCCTTTTTCCAGATCCAGGGCGAAGTGATAAAAATGAAAAGGGTTGTCCGCTCTGTGCTGCGCCAGGTAGAGAGCGACAAGGCGTTCGTATTCCTGTTTAATAGCCGGCAGATCACGGTCCTGGATAGTATAGCTTTCCCCCCGGGAAACTACCGGTTCCAGGGAAAGCGAATCAAAGCCCAAGGACAGAAAATGTTCGATGTCCCGGCAAAAGTCAAGGTTGTTGCGGGTATAGGTGCCGCGGATATAATAGTTTTCTTTGTGCCTGCTCTGCAAAAATTTAACGATGTTTTTCACGGTGCGTTGGTAGGAGCCCCGCCCGTCCTTATAACTGCGCATCAGATCCTGAATTTGGGGGCGCCCGTCCAGGCTTAAAATTACGTTCATGTCTTCCTGGTTTAAAAAATCGCCCTTGGCAGCGTCTAACAAGGTGGCATTTGTGGTAAGCGTAAATTCAAATTCAAGCCCCCGCCGGCCGGCCTGCTGCCGGGCATAGGAAACTATTTTTTTAATCAGGGGAAAGTTGAGCAGCGGTTCGCCGCCAAAAAAATCTATTTCGCGGTGGCGTCCCCCTTTTTGTTCCAGAAGCAGGTCCACAGCTTTTTTACCTACTTCCCAGGTCATGTGGGGAAGCCTTTGGCCGGGGTCTCTTTGTGTAAAACAGTAACGGCAGCTTAAATTGCAATCATGGGAAATAAAAAGGCAGAGCGCCCGCACCCCGAAAGAAAAAAACCGGCTCTGATCTATAACGGGTTCCGGTGCAAAAAGACACTTTTTCTGCCGGAGCTGCTCCACCTGCTGCAGGGCATTTTTAATCTCCGCCGGCGGGTATTTCCCCTGCAAAAGGGAAAGCACTTTTTCCGCTGTGCAACCCCCTGCCAACGCGGCGACGACCTCCCAGCCCAAGTTGTCCACCGCATGTAAAGAGCCGCTGTTTACATCGTAGATCAGTTGTAAGTCCTTGTATCTAAACATGTGTATATCCTTATTCCCGGTTCCCTCCGGCACTAAACCACCTGCTTTCCACCGAAATATAAAGCCGTAAACAACGTAAAGGATCGCTACCCCTAAAAGGTATGGTGCCTTTAAACCAACAACGACTATTTTTCCTTTCCTGCCCCGGTTGGGGGACGCCAGCGGGAAAGTCTTTGCCGGATCTCTTTTTCATAACCCTCTTCACTGGGGCAATAAAATGTTTTCCCCCGCAAACCGGGGGGCAGGTAATCCTGCGCCACAAAATGACCGGGAAAATCATGGGGATAAAGATAACCCTGCCCATGCCCCAATTTAGCAGCCCCCTTGTAGCCGGTACCCCGCAAATGCGGCGGCACATTTTCCTGTGGTTCATTTTTTACTGCAGAAACAGCCGCGTTCATAGCCAGGTATGCAGCGTTGCTTTTCGGCGCAGCGGCCAGGTAGGCGGTAGCCTGCGCCAAGGGTATTTTCCCTTCGGGCAGGCCGATCTGCTGCAAAGCCTGCACTGCAGCAACCGCCACACAAAGCGCTTGCGGGTCGGCGTTACCGATATCCTCGCTGGCACTGATAATCAGGCGCCGAGCGATAAAAAGCGGATCCTCCCCTGCTGCGAGCATCCGTGCCAGCCAATAGAGCGCAGCATCGGGGTCGGAACCCCGGATCGATTTTATAAAGGCAGAAATAAGATCATAATGGTAATCCCCGTCTGCATCGTACTTCAGGTTTTGCCGGCCCAGGACCTCCTGCACCTGTTTTAAAGTAACGACCACTTTGTGGCCGGCGCCTTCTTTCCCAACAAAACTTGTCACCGCCATCTCCAAGGCGTTCAGAGCCACCCGGGCGTCTCCGCCGGCAATGCGGGACAGATATTTAAGCGCTTCGTCTGCCAGTTTAAATTTATACCTGCCCAGCCCCCTTGTTTCATCCCCCAAAGCCTGCAGCAAAATTTTTTGGATCTCCGCCGGGGTAAAACTTTCAAAGGTAAAAAGCAGGGAACGTGAAAGAAGGGGGGTATTGATGGCCATAAACGGGTTTTCGGTCGTCGCACCGATTAGATAGACCAAGCCCTCTTCCACTGCCGGGAGCAGGGCGTCCTGCTGGGCCTTGTTAAAACGGTGAATCTCATCAATAAAAAGGATGGTTTTTTTCCGCCAGCCCGACTGCAGGGTCTTGGCCTCTTCCATTACGGCGCGCAAATCCTTAACGCCGGCCAGTACAGCGTTCAGACGTTTGAACTGCGCTTTGGTGGTGGTGGAAATAATCCTAGCCAACGCCGTTTTACCGGTCCCAGGGGGGCCGTAAAAAATGAGGGATGATAAAAGATCGTCTTCAATAACCCTGCGCAGGGGCTTGTTTTCACCGAGCAGGTGTTCCTGTCCCACAAATTCGGCCAGTGAACGGGGCGTCATGCGCCTGGCCAGGGGGCCGTCTTTTTTTACATTTTCCTCCCGGATGAAAGAAAGAAGATCCAA
>JBMNNQ010000054.1:0-9452 GCA_050942615.1 Dethiobacteria bacterium
CCCAGGGCCCGGACAGCATTATTTCGATTTTCTCTTTTAAAAGGTTTATATGATCGGGTTGGGGCACAAAAACATAGTCGCGGACGCTGTAGCTGGTAAAACGAAGGTAAAATATTGTGGAAACCTGCGGGAAATATTTCTTTATTTTTCTGAAGCGCTCCAGGTAGAGGGGCATCGGTTTACGATCCCGGTGGTTGTAAATAATCAAACTCTGCCCCCGCTTAAAGTAGTCGACCAGTTCGTCATAAAAAGCGTATTTTATCCCTTGTTTGTAATGCCTGGGACAGCTGGGGACACCCAGGCCGTTGTCAGGATCAAAGAAAACCAGGTCACAATTTTTTAACTGCTTTAAACCCCGCTGCACCCAGCGGCTACGGTGTGCAAGCCTTGCATCCTTTTTATTTTTTAAGTGTGAATAAGACAGGGTTTCGGCATAAAATTTAGTTCCGGCCGGCAGAATTTTTCCAGCTGTGATCTGCTGCACAGATCTTAAATTTTCCCGGATGATCACCTGCAGCCGATCATAAAGCCCCGGATCACAGGGCCGGAAAAGGGGCTCTTTATCACTGGCTAAATAACCGGTATATGTGCCGTCCCGGTTGTCTGTTTCATCGGGCACCAGGTACCAGTTTACCCCCAGCCTGGGCATCCTTTCACTTGTTGGCACCGGTGCAGCCAGGCACCGCAGCAGTCCATATTTACCATAATCACCAACATCCCCAGTATACCGGTTTTGCATTTTCACCACTCCGGAAAATATCTATAGCAAAAACACCCTTTTCATGGCAGCACGTCCCAGGGAATTTCAAATTCACGAAAACCTGCAGCATAACAAGCAATTTCATAGGGGTGAAAAAATATTACCACGTTTTTTCCGCTAATGTAAAAGGGAAAATCTCCTTGATAGGCATCAATTGTTTCCGAAGCATCGGGGAAATAGCATTCAGATTCGGGACCGGTATGTAAGGATTCTTTAATCTTGGCCTTAATATCTGCCAGATAATTGTCCCTGTTTGGAAAAAAGTCCCGGAGAAGGAGAAGCCGCCCGCCACTTACATCCACATTATATGCTGTCTTAAAGGTCATACCGTGGGCCCCGCCGGTATATTGATAATTTTCTGTGACAATACTGAGTAACCCGCCTTCGTTACAGGGGATTTCATAGCGGTAAAAAAGTGAATAGGGGTGAACAGGCCCCCGCTCTTCTCTTCTGCAATCCTGTACTTCTAATTGGGCTTTTAAAAAACTTTGTTTGACATCAGCGTTAACCCAAGCTGCAGCAATATTAGTTTCGGGAACAATAGGAAGTTCGGCATCTATTTCAAGGTCATCATTTTTTGACTGCACTATTTTAGTTTCCACATAGACATCGCCCTTAAGCTGGTGTATTCTATTTGTTATGGCTGTCTGTAATAGAGGGGAAAGCCGGCCCGCCAACGTTTGCATTTCTTCCAGGACGGCAGTATCGGTTGAATTCGGCGGCAATTCATCACCCGATGTACCTAGGGCTTGGATACCTGTTGTTAATAATAATAAAATCCCAATTGAAACCATAAACAATAAAAGGGTACGGTTCTTCTTTTTCCCTGTATTCATTCTTTCCACCTCCAAATTATTTTTTAACGATTTTTCTGTAAAAAGTATATCACGGAGCGGTGAATGGGACAAGCCCTCTTAAATTTCCTAGAAAACAGCCCATCCGGGTTTATATCTTGCTAATAACTTCCAAATGCCGGCAACCACGGCAACACCTTTTGGAATATTGACAGCCTTGCCGGGGGCGGCTGCAAAATTAAATTTCCATTCTGGCTAACGCCAAATCAGTCCTGCCTGCTGTCAATAAAAAATATGCCCCCTTTAGCAGGGGGCATTGTGCCGACTTCTGTCATCAGCGTTTGTTACCGAAAAGCTGCAAGGTTACGACCGATCATTGTTTCATCGTTTAATTTCAGTAAGCCGGACCCAAGCGGTTGCATGTATTATTCCTCTGTTTCAATGGTAATATCTTTAGGCTGCATTTCCGGTTTTTTGGGCATGGTTATTTCAAGAACCCCATCTTTAAACTTGGCATTAATCTTATCCTTGTCGACTTCTGTCGGCAGGGAGATAGTGCGGGAATAGCTGCCAAAGGCCCTTTCCCGGCAGTAATAGTCTTCCTTTTTTACTTCTTCCTCTTTTCTTACTTCACCTTGAATAGTCAGATTGTTTTCCGTCAAGGATATTTTGATATCTTTCTTGTCCACCCCGGGGAGTTCGGCCTTGATCACCAATTCCTTCTTTTTATTGATGACGTCAACTGCCGGTTCCCACATACCACCTTCGGACCAGCCTCTTCTAAACCGGCCGGGACTCTGTAACATATCAAAGAAATCGTCAAAAAACCCCCTGATTAACTGCCTTCTCGGTTCCCATTTCATCAGATCCATGGTAATGCCTCCCTATCCGAATTATTTTAGTAAAAACACCTTAAACCATGCCTGCCCTTCGAAACATTTTTATTTTACCCTTCCCTGCCACTAATCTTCAACCCAAATTTTAACATAGGGTTTCACCAAGGTTGTCCAATAGAGGACTGGCACCGGAAAAGACATAATGTTACACCCTTTGACAGCTATTCATATTTATTAACAATTATAACATAATTAACAAATTTGTAAATACCTTTTCAGAAGGTATTCTATATTTTTAATTTACTGCACCCTTGCTCAACTATGAAAAGCCAAGAACATCCTTTCCCCCCGCCTTCGGAAGGGGATAACCAAAAAATGCCTGCGTGCCACCGGCAGGGGTCCTGCCCAAACAACGGGGGCCTAATTAATACCCCCGCTGTTTACTATTCTTTCAGCAATTTTTTATAGGAGACCCTCTTCGGCCGATCAATACCTGAAAATTGCCGCCGCCCCTTTTTTGCTGGGCATCCTTTCTGCAGGAAGAACAACCACTTCACCCTTGCTCTTAAACACCATTTCAGCCAAGTCATCCAGTACATCATCGTATGCCGGGTGCTCCAGATCACCATCCGTCAACACCCCGGTTTTTAAATTCACCTTTCCTGGAATAATCCGATCCGCCTCTACCAGCAGGGTAGCCACCCTGTCATCCCAGGCCGCCCTGGCTATTTTCCCTAAATCGTCGGAAGCCAAAAACTTGGCCTGTGCCGCTATAAAGCTGTCTACAAGCTTTTTTGTTTTGTCCAGATACAAGGGTTCTATTTTTTCCCAGACACTTTTTCTCAATTCTGCACTGGACAAGGCATCAAAACCTATCTTAACGCCGTTTTCCATCAGAAAGGAGTTACGGCTGATATTTTGAAAAAGGGGATGGTGTTCTGCCAGCGCAACAAGTATAAGCGGCAGCTTTGCAGACCTTGAAAAGTTATTCCAGACGAATTTATCTACATATCTGAAAAACCTCACAGTATGTTTATCAATTTCTTCCTTTCTACCGCCATGTCCGTGAAAAGCCCCCACCCCTTCTGCCCCTGCATAGGTGCCAGAAGTTAAATATTTTTCAGTATGTTCCTTATCAAAAATTTCCTCTATGGTGCGGGGGGTTCCCGGTTCCAGTTCCACCTCTTCAAAACCATACCTGTTCCCCTCATAAAGTGCAAATTCATTACGGCTGAGCCCTAGAAGGTGGTAGCGATCTGCAGACTGAAAAATTCTTACCAAAGGTTTGATATGAAAACTATTGGCAACTACCGCCAGTTCTTTGACCGTCCTTTGCAGTTTATAGATTACACCGCGCTTCCTGGTGGCCAATACTGCTAAACCTTCCAGGGCGTGTTCCCAAAACGGCTTGTCCTCTGCCAAAACATGAAAGGGCCTGGTTATTTGTTCAATCTCTTTTCTGGAAAAACATTTTTTCAAAGAATCCTCTATCCTTTTTACAAGGTTTTTGAACCTGGTGCTATCCTGTTTGCTTTCCAATTTATTGCGGTGGGTGGGTTGGTATAATGAAATAAAAGGTGCATCCGTAGCATCAAGGATTTCGTTTGGAAAGCTGCTGACAATTTTAAATGACATCCTAATATTCTCCTTTCTTTAAAATTTACTCTATATTTTAAATATTATACCATAGAAGTCAACCCCCTCCCCTGGGCCGGGGGTGGAGAAAAGCCCCGCAGCACTGCAATTTTTTTGCAAATACCTGCAAATACCGATGGGGCTTTCAATCTGCCGGCTTTTTACAACAACATTCCTAAAATAGAGTACTGTTACAACGCCGGCCCAGTATATAGGCGCTGCGCAGCACGGGCACTGCAGCTGCATACCCGGCAATAGAGACATGGTCAATTTCCGGCTAAATTGCCAGCAGGCTTTTTAAACGTTATAATATTATAATGTGAGAACTTTAAAAGAAACCAAGTTGCGTCAATTTATTAAAAATGGGGTCACGGACATTCAGAATATATCTACAGGTAGCAAGGATAAGAAGAAGGCCCGCGCAGGGGACTTGACTTCCGGCAATGAGGCCAAACTTCTTTTTTATTTTGCCCTGCCGATGTTAATCGGCAACGTTTTCCAGCAGCTCTATTCTACGGTGGATAGTATTATTGTCGGCCGGGCCCTGGGGAAAAATGCCCTGGCCGCTGTAGGCATCAGTTTCCCTGTTATTTTCCTGCTGATTTCCTTGATCCTCGGCGTAACCATGGGGACAACAATCCTAATCGCCCAATATTACGGCGCCCGGGATATGCAGAATGTAAAAAAAACTATGGACAACGCCTATATTTTTCTGTTCTTTGCCTCCCTGGCCATCACCGTCGTCGGTTTGATCGTCAGCAAGCCTGTGCTAATTCTGCTGAAAACCCCGCCGGAAGTGTTGCCGATGGCCAAGGAATATATGGATATCACCTTTATCGGCATCATTACCGCCTTTGGCTACAACTCCATCAACGCCATTTTGCGGGGCTTGGGGGATTCCAAAACCCCCCTGCTTTTTTTGATCATCGCCACAATCATCAACATTATTTTGGACCTGATTTTTATACTTGTTTTTGGGTGGGGGGTAGCCGGGGCTGCCTGGGCCACAGTCATTGCCCAGGGCTGTTCCTTTGCCTTTGGATTATACTACCTGAACCGTTTTCATGAAGTTTTTAATTTTAACTTCAGGGAAATGCGTTTCGACCGGGAAATATTTCGCCTGACGATCAAAATCGGGCTGCCCACAGGCATACAGCAGATGCTGGTGGGTTCAGGGATGACAGTTCTTTTTCGGATTGTAAACAGCTTTGGTTCATCTGTTGTCGCTGCCTACACTGCAGCAACCAGGATCGATTCCTTTGCCTCCATGCCGGCCATGAATTTTTCGGCGGCGGTTTCCTCCTTTGTCGGGCAGAACTTGGGTGCCGGCAAACCGGAGAGGGTCAAAAAAGGGTTTTTGGCCGCCTTGGGAATGTCCAGCGTTATTTCACTGGCGATGACCGCCATTACCATTATTTTTGGTGGCAAACTGGTTTCCCTGTTTAATACCGACCCGGAGGTAGTTGCCACCGGGGCCCGCTATCTGATGATTGTCGGCCTGTTTTATATTGTTTTCACTGCCATGTTTATCACCAACGGCGTCATGCGCGGGGCCGGAGATACTTTTATCCCCATGCTGATCACCCTGATTTCACTCTGGCTGGCCAGGGTGCCGGCCTCGGCCTTCCTTTCACAAAGATACGGCTCTGACGGAATCTGGTGGGGCATACCCTTGGGCTGGCTGGTAGGCACCGCCCTGAGCACCGGTTATTACTTAACCGGCCGCTGGAAAACCAAAGTTGTAACCGGGGAAAGGGAAGCAGTCCAGGACAAAGATGATGACGGCACCGGCCAAAACAGTAACCTGGGAAAAGACGAAAAACCGGGTGAAACAGAAACAGAAGCAAAAACAGAAAACGAAGCTAAACATGAGGAAACATTCAGGAACAATAGTGAAAATTGGCATACCGAACAGAACAAAATTGCAGGTTCAGCAGGGGTAAGCATAGGAACTGCGGGCAAAAAACATAACGGGGTTGAAAACAGGGGAAACACCAAAACTTAAAAAAATTCACTCCCTTAAAATAAACAAAGGCACCCCTGATTTGTTTCGGCTATCAGGAAGCCGGGTGGTGACAGGGGGCCGGTTCTCTTGGCACCTTTCAGGGGTAGGTGACAGGGGGCCGGTTCTCTTGGCACCTTTTAACATGTCCTCCTGATGCGCACCATAAATACAAATTAAAGGAGCGAATACAGTAGAAGATGCAAGCAAAAATAAACAACGTAAGCAATGCAATTAAGAAATTTCTACCCTTCATTTTTATAATAATACTGCTTTTTGCTTTTTGGACAGGCGGCTGTGACAGCTTTTCATCTATTTTTGAGCAGGAGGTTTCCCGGGAAACAGATGCTGCCGGCACCCTGACTGTTCACTTCATTGATGTTGGGCAGGGGGACGCCATATTTATTCAAGCCCCGGAAAAAAACATACTTATTGACGGCGGTGAACGTAATAGCGGTGTCGTGGACTACCTGCAAAATAGGGGTGTCACTTCCCTGGACCTTCTTTTAAGCACCCACCCCCACAATGATCACATCGGGGGCCTGCTTGCAGTCCTGGAAAATATCCCGGTGCAAGAGGTGATCGATCCCGGGGTGGTGCATACTACCAAAACCTTTGAAGATTATCTAACCCTGATCGACGCCCTGGACATAAAATTTACTATCGGCCGGGCCGGGCTGACACGGGAATTGGGTGAAGGTCTGATCATGCAAATCCTGCACCCGGCTGATCCTTCTGCGTCCCATTTAAATGACGCCTCCCTGGTTACAAAATTTACTTTTGGTAGAGTCAGCTTCTTGTTCACCGGTGATGCCGAAGAAAAAAGTGAAGCCCGGATGCTTGACAGCAATTGCCCCCTGCAGAGCACTGTTCTCAAAGTTGGCCACCACGGCAGCAGCTCCAGCACCTCTGCCCCTTTTCTGAAAACCGTAAACCCGGTGTGTGCTGTTATTATGGTTGGTGCAGACAACAAATATGAACACCCCCACGCAGAAACGCTGCAAACCCTTGCTGCCGCCGGAGTAAACGTTTACAGAACAGACCTGCAGGGCACAATTACCATCACAACCGACGGCGAAACATTCCACCTTGATCTGGAGAAAAATATCCCCTTACCGGGCAGACCGGAAGGTAATAGTTGACGAAGCCTGGTTTGTACAAACGGAGACCATTCAAACAGGGGGGACGGCAGACTGTGTGAAAAGCACCCCAAAAAGTGGCGATGCACCTATAAGTGGGGAAAATAGTTTAAACATTATGCCAATTAGATCGCCGGTTCCCAAAATACAGCCTATGAATAGGTTTAAATGGGGGTATTTTTTCCAGAGGTAGTTTTCACACAGTCTGACGGTCTCCTGTTTGCAGCCAACGAATTCCAAATAAATGGGGGCAAACAAAAAACCATCCCTTGTTTGCTGCGTCCCCGTTTGCACCCTGCCTGTTCCTGCTAAACGCAATAAAAGGAGGTAAAACATGAAAGCAGTAATAGATCGGTTCGAAGGTAATTATGCCGTCCTGTTGTTTGGAACAAGGGAAATCAGGGTGGACTTCCCCCGGGAACTATTGCCCAAGGAAGTCGAGGAAGGAGCCTGGCTAAATATTTCGCTGGAAATTGATGAAAAGGGAACCGCCGGGCAGCAACAAAAAATTTCCAAACTGTTGGATAAACTGCAGGAAAAAAACAAACGATGACAGCGGTAAACTGATGGGCAGGCTGTGGGCAAACAGAAAACCGTCAGACTGTGTGAAAAGCCCCCCAAAAAGTGGCGATGCACCTATAAGTGGGGAAAATAGTTTAAATATTATGCTAATCAGATCACCGGTTCCCCAAATACTATATTTAAGTAATGTGTATATATCATTTCATATCCCCATCCAAAGCTTTCAGCGTTCCGGTGGGGAGGGCTAAAATATACTTTATAGGGGTTTTTTCCTCCAGGGCTGTAAACAGCACCCTGTTCACCAGGGGGAAGGGCGCCAGTTCAGCCGTCAGGGCCTGCAGCAAACCGGGTTCCGGCCGGCTTGCAACCTTGTTGATCAGGGGTACAATCCGGGCCCGGGGAGATTGCGATCGCCCGCGGGTAATCATTTGTTGCAAGGAACGGGAGAAGTAGAGCGGGGTTAAGGGCTGCCCCAAGGGGGCCCCGGTAGCCTGGGCAAACAGTTCCGGCCGGTGCACATTTTCTTCCTCCAAGGTTTGGCCCAGGGCGTCGATACCCTGCAGGGGGATAATCAGATCTGCCTCCCGGGGCAAAACAGGTTCGAAGGAAGCATAACCCTTAATTGGTTTGTGTGCCGCCCCGTCGGCTTCGATGATTATATAAGCAGCCAGTCCGGCGTCCAAAAGTTCCCTGGCCCAGCCCGGTTCGATGCTGTCAAATTTATTACTGGGTAAAAGGGAGCTCCCCAGGGCGACCAGGTTGTGATGACGAAACTTTTCCCGCAAAGCTGCCACCGCCACAGGCAAGTCATTATTGATCACTGCCGGAATACCTACAGGACGGAATATTTTTGTTGTTGTCGTCAGCAGCACCTTTTCTCCTGCTGCCACCAGCTCCCGCGCCAGCCCTTTCAACAATGTTGTTTTCCCCCCGGCACCATAAAGGGCAATAATTCCCCTTTCCACTCCCAAGTTATGAACCAGCCCGGCCGGGCTGCCTTTTAACTCTGATTTCATTACCAGTTTCACTTCCTTCCTTTTCAAAATGGGGTGCCAAAGCAACAGTGGTTACAAGTCACTCTTGGCATCGACCCCCATTACCGCATGTTTTATTACTTGTGCTTTCCCTGCAAAACCCTGTCTTCGTTAAAATTATTTTAACACATTTGCAACCTAACAGTATAATTAGTTCCTTTCTGGGTTATTTTAGAAAAGATGGTAACTTTGTCTGCAATCATTTTTGTTTGGGGGTATTTTTTTGTTCTGGAAAAGCTTTTTGGGGCGCCTATTCATTAAACGCAAAAAACAATCGGGACTGCCGGAAACAGGCAATGAAACAGCAAAGAATTCTTTACAGGAAAGCAGGCCGCCTGCAGGCCCCGCCCCCGCTGCTGATGCAGACTTAAGCATAGATCTGGCTGCCAATATTGCCCGGATCACCGCTGCTTATGGCGAAAGCGCCGATCTGGTTGTACGAGAAATTGAAACAGCCACTACCCCTGCTGTTAAATTAGCAATTTTTTTCATCGACGGCCTGGTCACCAATCTAGCTGTTACCGAAGGTGTCATCGCCCCCCTTTTGGCACCGCCGGCCGAGCTTTCCGCCCAGGCAAAACCCCACACCACTTTTTTTGAAACTGCAAATAAAAACCTCTTACAAGTAGGGGAAGTTAATGAAGCCCTTACTTACGAAGATATCTTTACAGGGCTGGCCAGTGGCAAAACAGCAGTGCTAATTGATAAAAACAGCCGGGCCCTGCTAACA
>JBMNNQ010000055.1:0-9450 GCA_050942615.1 Dethiobacteria bacterium
TAGAAAGAATGAGGATCAACAGGCAGGCTAGCACAGCCGCTAAACTGTAGCATGTTGCAGATCTTTTAAGTAATTTTTGTTGAAGGTTTTTAATCCAGGGCAAGGAAGCCCCCCCAGCGATGGAAATTAATGCGGCTTGGGTATAAAAATAGTAAAGCGTCTGCCTATCAAGAAAACCACTGTTGTTCATGCCAAGCAAGGCTTGTAAAAACTGAAAGCCGGCGGGTAAATGATCAAAAGCAAACAGCACCCAGCCGAAAAGTATCAGCAAAATCGCGTAAAGATGGCGGATGAAACGGGGTGCCTGGTGCAGCCATTTTAGAAGGAAAGCTTTTTCCAGGGCCAAAATAAAGCCGTAGTAGAGCCCCCAGCAAACAAAATTCCAGCTGGCCCCGTGCCATAGCCCGGTTAAAAACCAGACGATGAACAGGTTTCTGTAAAGCAGCGCCTTGCCGGAGCGGTTTCCCCCTAAGGGAATGTAAACATATTCCCGGAACCAGGTTCCAAGGGAGATATGCCAGCGCCGCCAGAATTCAGTGATATTTTGGGAAACGTAGGGATAATTGAAGTTTTCCGGGAACATAAAGCCAAACATTTGACCCAAACCGATGGCCATATCAGAATAACCGCTAAAATCAAGATAGATCTGTAAGGCAAAGGCGATAATTCCCAGCCAGGCTGTGCAGGTAGCCAGTTCAGAGGGGGGAACACATTGAATTTGTGACCATAAAAGGCCGATATTGTTTGCAAGCAGTACCTTTTTACCCAAGCCGGCTACAAAACGACACACGCCGTTTCCAAAACTAACAAACCCTTCTTTCCTTAGCACCAATTGTGCAGAAATTGTTTGGTACCTTATAATGGGGCCGGCGATCAGTTGCGGAAAAAGCGCAATATAAGTGCCGAAGGCAATGAAGTTTCGTTGTGCAGTTACTTTGCCGCGGTAAACATCAACGATGTAGGATAAAGCCTGGAAAGTGTAAAAGGAGATGCCGATCGGCAGTGGCAGGTTTAGGCCTGTGAAAGAGGTGCCCTGCAGGCTATTGATGGTTTGTAAGAGAAAATCATAATATTTAAAAAAACCCAAAAGCCCGGCGTTAATGACAACAGCAAAAATAAGGGCTGCCCGTGAAATATTTTTACTATTGCGGTAGTCCTCAATCAGCAGCCCAAACGCATAGTTTACGACAATGGAAAAAAACATTATAAAAATATAAAGGGGTTCGCCCCAGGCATAAAAAATTAAACTGGCAATAAACAAGACAAAATTTCTAAGGCGGTGCGGAACCAGGTAGTATATTAAAAGGATCAGGGGTAGAAAAACGAAAAGAAATAGTAAGCTGCTGAAGACCATGGTGTTCTGTCCTTTATCCCTGCATGTTTATTTTAAGAATGTATCCAAGACCTTTTTTGCGTCAGCGTTGTGATCTGAAACACACAAGATCACATATTTGCCTTTAACTACTATAAAGGGGTCTTCTAATTTGGGCAGCTCTGCCGGCAGGTAATCTTCAAAACTAATTATTTGGGCTGCCAGGCGTTCCCGGACAGCCGTTTCAATTTTTTGTGCTGCTTCATTATCGACGGCTTCAAAAACAGCGATCTCCTCCGCGGTGGCGCCGGTGCTGACATAAACCTGCTGTTGCACTACATCTGCTGCCGGGATCTGGTAGATGGTGGCGATCATTTCTGCACTGATTGCCGTCAGGGTATCTTGGAAGGCAATTCTTTCTTTTAGTGTGCTGGCACATTCTGCAACGTTTAACGTTACATCCTCATCGGCAGACTGGGTGTTGCAGCCTGGCAGCACTATAACGGTTGTAAGGAATATCAACAGCAACATCAACAAGGGTGGATAAAGTAAACACTGGGTGTTTTTCAGGTAGGGCTGCTCTGATCTGTCCATTGTTTATACACGCTCCCGTTAAAATTTTAGGATAGGTTTATGGTAAGACATAGTGTTGCTTAAGATAATCCAACCAAAGATCGCAATAAGCTTTCTGTAGGTGAATTCCGTCAGTGGATGCTTCGCCGGCCAGGTTTCCTTCTGAGTCAGCAACACATTGCGCAACGTTAAGGTAATAAAGTTTTTTTTCTGCAGCCATTTTTTGAATCAATTCATTGTACTTTTCTATGTTGGCGTTGTTATAAATTGCATCGTTTTTGGATCGCTCTTTGGAAACGGGGAGTAGGGATTGGACGTAGATTTGGGCTTGGGGTGCAATGTTTTGAATTTCATCAACGGTTTCACTATACCTTTTAATAAACAGGTCGCTGTAAGCCCAGCCCAGTTCGTTGATGCCCAGCATGATATAGACTTTCCGGAATGGTGTCTGGGTTAACGCCTCAATAACAGTCATTTTTTTGCCGTCGTTATTTTCAATAACCTCCTTGGTAAGCATGGTATCCACTTTCAAACCTTTGGCGGTATAATACGTTGCCTCCGTGGGACCGCTAAAGAGTTTAAAACCTTCTGTACGGGAATCACCGATAAAAACAGCATCTTTAAAGAAATCGTCAGGTACGGCAACACCTGCTGCCGGCACAGGTTTGTGATAGTCGTACCCGTTTTTTTCAGGATCCCGGGGGACCGTAACCCAGGCCTGATCTTCTGGGTCAGCAGCAGCGTATTCCCCTTTCCCCACGGGCTGTGTGGGGGGCGGCGGGGCCGGGGTTTGTGCCCGGTTTACGGCATCATATGTTCCTTTTTCAGAGGGCGGCGGGGCAGGCCTGCCTGCACCTGCATCTGTTGCAGGTGTGCCGGCTTGTTTTGCAGGCAGGTTGGCAGCTTGGCTTGCCGGGGGAAGGTTGTCCCCCGGAGGAACATTATTACCGGTGTTGCAGTTGCCCCCGGGACGCAAAATAGTAATAAGGGCTATTATAAGAAAAAACAGTACAACCAACCGGGTAAAACAGGGCCGTTGCAAGAAGCGGTGTAAACTGTTTTTTGGTTTTAACCGCATTCTGTAATATTTGTTTTCCATTGCCGGAAACATTCCTTTCCCGGGCCCAAATACTCCCATTCTGTAGTGCATAGAATTTTTACTATGATCATTATAACTGCCTTACTTCGACAATTATTTACAGTGTTGTAAAGGTTTGGTTACAAAATAGTTACAGTTGTCAAATTTGGGCTCTTCTTGGGGAAACATTGTTATATTTATTGTACAATAGCAATGATCAACAGTCCAGAGGTGAATATTTCATGCCGGCAAGTAGAACTACTAGTGGCTGGAAACGAAACATCATATTATGTTGCAGACTGACCCTGACATTCGAAGCATTCAGTGATCGGGATTTTGTTTTGTTTGAATAATAAATGAAGAATAATGTAGATTTTTGTAGATTTATGATAAAATAGGGTAACATTTGCAAGCAAGGAGAACCGGATGGAAAAAATTGCTTTAGTTACAGACAGCACAGCTGATTTAACCGCGGCCATGCAAGAAAAATTTAAGGTTTACACTGTTCCTTTAAAAATTTATTTTGGGCAGCAGGAATATTTAGACGGAGAACTGAAGCCGGCTGATTTTTATAAAAAATTGGCAGTTGCCCCTGAACTGCCAAGATCGTCCCAGCCCTCCCCTGGGGAATTTCTGGCATTATATGATGAATTATGCAAAAAATATGACAAAATAATCTCCATTCACCTTTCCAGCGGCCTCAGCGGCACAGTAAACGCTGCCCGCATAGCGGCGGAAACCCTGCCCAAAAAGGTTTATGTTGTCGATTCAAAAACTATCAGTCTTGGTATAGGCCTGGTGGTGGGGGAAGCAGCCCGCTGTATTGCCGCACGGATGCCCGTAGGGAGAGTTCTGGAAAGATTGCAGCTTGTAAGAAAAAATGTAGAAACAATTTTTACGTTGAATACCCTGGAATACCTGCACAGGGGGGGGCGCATCGGCAAGGTCACAAGTCTGCTTGGCTCTATTCTCAACATTAAACCCATTGTGCAGGTCAACGAAGAAGGAATTTACATCCCCATTGGTAAAGTAAGGAGTCAGAACAGGGCCCTTGAACAAATTGTGCACCATATTGAACAGTTGGCCCGGGGGCGTATTATAAAGACCTTGGTTGTCGCTCACGGCGCCGCACCAGAGGCTGCCTGCAAACTGAAACAGGCCCTTGAGGATAATTTTAAACAAAAGGTAACTTTTTTTACACAGGTTGGCGCTGTAATCGGGGTCCATACGGGGCCGGGAACAACGGGGGCTGCAGTTCAGTTTCACTGTTAATTGCAAGCAAATAAGAATTATGGCTATTGCCTGAAAACAGATGAAAGGATAGGGATAAAATATGTCTTTCCTGAAACTGGCAAAAAAACGATATTCTGTGCGCAGCTTTAAGGATAAACCTGTTGCAGAAGAGGTCTTAATAGAAATTTTAGAAGCAGGCAGGGTTGCACCTTCAGCAGTAAATTTTCAGCCGGTGCAATTTATCGTTATACGGGAAAGGGAATTAAGGGAACAGGTATGTGGGACATACGGGGGGGCCTGGATTGCGAAGGCACCGGTAATCATTGCCATCTGCGGCGATCACCGCAAATCCTGGCGGCGCGCTGATGGGAAAGATCATTGTGATATCGACGCGGCAATCGCCGTCGATCATCTGACCCTGGCCGCAACAGACTTGGGATTGGGAACTTGTTGGGTCTGCGCTTTTAATTCCATGGCCTGTCACCGGGTTTTAAAGCTGCCTGCACATTTGGAAGTAATTGCCCTGCTTCCCCTAGGCTACCCGGCGGAAGAAAATGTTGATCGCAAAGCGGTTAAAAAGAGAAAAGCGCTGGCTGAAATGGTGCATTGGGATGGTTTTGAAAAAATTTAAGGGGGAAACAGGATATGGAATCCAAAACAAAATCTGCTGTATTCCTCTTGGGACTGATGGGTTTTTGGGCCATGGGCGACAATTATGCTGCCTCGCCCATGTTGGTAGATATTGCTGACAGCTTCAACGTCGATATCGGCACCGCTGCCTTATCGGTGGCTGCCTATATGTTTCCTTTCGGCTTGTTTACTTTGCTGTTTGGTCCGCTGGGTGACAGGTACGGGAAGGCTAAGGTGGTCAGCACGGCGGCTTTTGGAACAGCAGTTTTCAGCTGCCTTGGTGCATTGGCCTTTGACATAACCTCGTTGGCGTTGATCAGGGCTATCAACGGGGCCCTTGCGGCAGCCATACTGCCTGTTACCATTTCTTATGTAGGTGATCTTTTTAAAGATCCAAAGAAAAGGATGAATGCAATTGGCAGCGTCATGGGCATGTACTTTTTGGGTGCAGCGGCAGCGACGGCTATTGGAGGAGGTCTTTCCTTCATCGGTTCCTGGCGGCTGGTCTACCTGACGTATGGGGCGGCAGAGCTGATCATCGCCTTTTTTATGTTAAAATACCTGATCTTCACCCCGGGTACTGCCAAAACCGTAGGGCTTCGCCAAGCCTATGCCAATGCCTTTGCCCAGCCTTTTTTGTTGAAAACAGTAGTTTTGTTATTTTTGGTGGGTTTTGCAGTCTTCGGCAGTTTTACCTACCTGGGCGACTTTTTAGTAGAAAGGACCGGCCTGAATATTTTTTTTGTAGGCCTGATGATGACTCCCTTTGGGCTGGCCGCTTATATTGGAGGCCAAAAATCCGGTGATATACGGCAAAAATTAGGCCCCAAAACAACATTGTTTGCCGGTATTCTGGGGATAATTTCCTGGGCGCTGTTGGGGCAGTGGCCGGGGTTTTACTATGTGTTTCCCATCCTTTTGGCATTTGGATTGGCTTTTGTGCTCCTGCAGTCCACGATCATATTCACTGCACAACAACAGTTGCCTTTGCAAAGGGGTGCAGTCATGTCTCTTTGTTCCTTTAATATGTTTATCGGCGGCGGTTTGGGTGTATCAGTTAACCGTTTTTTACTTTCCGGCTGGGGTTATGAGGTTATTTTTTCAGTAGCCGCCCTGGCAATAATGGCCGTTGGAATTTTATCGTATCGTCTGCTGCTGCGCTTGGCACAGCAGCCGGCTTAGGCCGGGGCAGGTCTGGCCTGCTGCTGCACCGCGCCTGCCTTGTTCTTGGGCTACCGCCGGGCGAACTAACTATGAAATTGTTGAAAAGGAGAAAATACAGTGGATAACAAGCAACAAAATAAGGTTTTAACTGAAATGATCATCAGACCTGTAGGTGTAGTCCGGAATGAGGTAAAAAAGCCGACCCTGGTTGCTGAAGCAGACGATTTGGAACAGCGGCCCCGGGGTAAACGGGGGGAATATAAAAGGCGTATTTCAAAACTTGTTATTGACAAAAACTATGCAGAAAGCCTTGACGGCATCGAAGGTTTTTCCCACCTGTTGGTTCTTTACTGGGCCCATCTTACCCGCGCCGATGGGCGCCGGCTTACCAAAGTTCATCCCATGGGCCGGAAAGATTTGCCGTTGACCGGAATATTTGCGACCTGCAGCCCTGCCCGGCCCAACCCTATTTTAGTGACAGCAGTACGTTTGTTGGCACGCGTGGACAATGTTCTGAAGGTTGAAGGCCTGGATGCTGTTGACGGCAGCCCGATTGTAGATCTTAAACCCTATAACCCCGGATTTTGTGCGCCTGAAAATGTTAAAGTTGCAGACTGGATGGAAAAAGTTCAACGGGAAATGCAGCAATAAAATTCCCGGGTTGCGGGCAGAAGGGCGGACACCTGCCCGCAGGAAGAACAATTATTATTTCAGCGTTAATTTTTGTTGGCGTCTGTTGAAAATAGTGCTGTGCCTTTTGTTTCTTCCCGGATCAGGGTAAATAAAACTGTTTTTTCCTTCAGCACCGGCTGGTTATCCCTGCAGAGAAACTGTAAGGATGGTTTATGGGGATAATAGGTAATAATGAAAAATACGATTAAAATTGCCTGTTTTGACGTTTATTACTTTGAGGATTATGCACAGGCCTGCAGCATTGTTTTTCAGATTGCACCTTCTGAAAAGATTATTTCCAAATACTGCATTGCAGTAAAAACATTTAACGCCTATGTGCCCGGCGAATTCTATAAAAGGGAACTGCCCTGTCTTTTACAGGTTTATGGCTGTATTAAGGAGAAAATTGACATTATAGTTGTCGATGGTTATACATTATTGGGGGGCGGTAAAAAAGGCCTGGGGGCTTATTTCTATGCAGCTTTGGGTAAAAAAATTCCCGTGATCGGGGTTGCCAAAACATATTTTCATGGCTGTGTAAATTGTATTAAGGTTTATCGCGGTAAAAGCCTCAAGCCGCTCTATGTCAGCAGTGTGGGCCTTGATCCGTATTTTGCTGCAAAACTAATCGGCAACCTGCAGGGTAAATACCGTATACCGGAAGTGCTCAAAGAGGTAGACCGTTTGAGCAGAGAAAGGAAATGATAGGCGGCAATCGCAAAAGATGAACGCTTGGTGTTGCAGCTATTATGTTGTTTTTTCTTACCAATTGATCCTAATTTATGGTCATTTCTAAATACTATTACGCTAGCGCCTGTTCCCTTCCATGATATGAACTGTTAAAAAGGAATAAGGAATTAATAAGTATTTTTGCAGAATTTTATATCCTATATTCCTGCAGGAATTATTTAGTTAGAAGGAAAATAGCCATATTTTAACGAATTATGGGGTGGATGTTCTTTCCGGTATCGGGCCTGAAACGGGTTATGTAATTTTTTGGTTCACACCTATGGTGGAACCTATATTGAACAAATGGGGTATATGGTATGGAACATGCAGAAGACAAATACCTTATGCTGCTTAACAATCTTCCCGATGCTTTTGCCTATTGCCAGGTTCTAACGGACACTGCCGGTAAAGCGGTGGATTTTATTTTTTTGAAAGTGAATGATGCTTTTATAGAAATGATCGGCCTTTCACGGGACGGGGTTGCGGGTCGCAGGGTGGCAGATGTGTGTCCCTGTATTCAGGATTTGGAACATAACTTGATCGAAATCTTTGGCAAAGTGGCCCGCAGCGGTGAAAAAACCTGTTTTGAACGATTTCTTGAAAAGAAAAACCGCTGGTATGAAATAACGGCTTATAGCGGGGAACAGGGTTATTTTGCTGCAATTTTCCGGGATATTACTGACTACAGAAAAACAGAACAGGCGCTGCGTGAAAGTGAAACCCGCTTCCGGGAACTAGTCGAAAACCTAAATGAAGTGGTCTATGTCCTGGACGAAAACGCCAGGATTGTCTATGTTTCTCCAAACGTTGAACAGTTAAGCGGTTATACCCCTGCAGAATTGGCTGAAAGGCGTTTTACCGAATTTGTTCATCCTGAAGATTTACCAGGGCGTATGGAACAATTTCTTAAAATATTGTCAGGGGTTAAAGAGGCTACTGAATATCGTTTTGTAACGAAAAGAGGGCATATTACCTGGGTGCGGACAGCTGCAAAGCCGATTGTCAGTGAGGGCCGCATCGTCGGTATCCAGGGTGTGCTGATGGATATCACCGACCGCAAACAGGCCGAAAAAAAACTTTTGCGTCTGGGCCTGCATGACAGCCTTACAGGGCTTTATAATCGTTATTTTCTGCAGGAAGAAATGAAAAAAATGGATGCTGATAAAATGCAGTGGCCCGTCAGCATTATCATGGCCGACCTGAACGGCTTAAAACTGATTAACGATACCTGTGGGCACAGCACTGGTGACAAGGTACTGCGCCGTACGGCACACCTTCTCAAGGAATCCTGTCGCAAAAGAGATTTTATTGCCCGTTGGGGCGGCGATGAATTTATTATTTTGTTACCACAAACTGCGCTGGCAGAAGCAGAACATGTCTGCAAAAGAATAACTGACAATTGCCGCAAAACACATGCAAAAGGCGTCCCTGTTTCCATTTCCTTGGGCGTTGCAACCAAAAACAGCATCAATAAAAGCCTGGCCAAAACTTTAAGTAAAGCTGAAGACAGTATGTATGTACAGAAACTTGCCGAACACTACAGTGCAAGAAAGGTGATTTTAAATTATCTGCGCAAAACCCTGATAGAAAAAAACCTTGCAATGAAAATGCATGTTGAACGTATGCAAGCCCTGGCCAAGAAAATAGGCCAAAAAAAAGGGTTGTCTGCAGCAGAACTGGATCGGTTGCACACATTGATTGCACTGCACAATATCGGGAAGATAAACCTTCCCGGGAAAATAGTAACCCAAAAAGGGGTTTTGCCGGCCCCGGAAAAAGAAATTATGCAAAAGCAACCGGAATTTAGCTATAGAATTGCTCAGGCCACGGGGGTGCACGGCTTTCTGGCGGAAGATATTTTGGCACATCATGAACACTGGGACGGTTCGGGACACCCCTGGGGACTGAAGGGGAAGGAAATACCCTTGCAGGCCAGGGTTATCGCAATTGTGGATGCCTATGAAGTGATGACCAGGGGCGGGCCGGAAACTATTTCAACCGAAGAGGCCCTTGCCGAGCTGAAAAGGTGTGCCGGCACCAGATTCGATCCAGAACTGGT
>JBMNNQ010000008.1:0-43200 GCA_050942615.1 Dethiobacteria bacterium
GACTTTTTGGGTAAGTTATGGTATACTCACTTTGTTTAAAATCTGGAGGGAAAAATGAAGGTCTATGCTCTTGTCGGTCCCAGTGGTTCCGGAAAAAGTCACCGTTCCACGCAGGTCGCCCATAAAGAAGGAATAGATTATATTCTTGATGATGGGCTGTTAATTAAAGGCAACCAGGTACTGGCCGGTCGTTCTTCCAAACGGGAAAATACCCGGATTGGAGCCACAAAAAGGGCCATTTTTACAGATCCGCAACACACCGTAGAAGTAAAAGCGGCCCTTAAAAAGTCAAAACCGGAAAGCATCCTTATTTTAGGTATTTCTGAACGCATGATCGAAATTATTGTACAAAAACTAGATCTCCCTGCACCCCATAAAATAATCTGTATTGAAGATGTTGCCTCACCCCGGGAAATTGCCCGGGCACTGGAAATCAGGGCCAAAAAGAACCGCCACGTTATTCCCTTGCCTACATTTGCGCTTGAAAAAGCATTTCCCGGCTATCTCCTTGATCCCCTCAAGTCCTTTTTCCAAGGCAAAAGCAGGACCACAGCACCCCGAACGCTGGAACATTCCATCGTCAGGCCGGTTTACAGTTCCTTGGGGAACTTTTATCTTTCCCATAACGTCATTGAACAAATTACAGTTTATGTTGCTTTCCAGTCCGACAGCAATATCATGAAAATCAGGAAACCGGAAATTGTTTCCAACAACAACGGCCTGATTATCAACTTGGATGTGCATATTAAGTTTGGCGTAAATATCCCCCAACTGCTGAAAAATGTGCAGGCAGCGGTTAAAAACAATTTAGAACACCTGACCGGCCTCCAAATTTCTAAGATAAACGTTGTGGCCCGCAAAATTGTGTTGCCCAAGGACATTTTAAACAAGTAAGGGCGGCCCTGTCCTAGACTAAAATCCTGTTTTCATGGGTATAAACGTTAAGGCGCTGCCCGCGTACAAAGCCCACAAGGGTGATTCCCAATTTACCGGCCAACTCCACGCTTAAAGATGTTGGCGCAGAACGGGATACAAGCAAAGGCAGGCCTAATTTTGCCACCTTGACAATTATTTCTGAAGAAACACGCCCGCTGGACAACAAAATTTTATCCCTGAAGGGGATATTTTTTAAAATACATTCGCCAACTATTTTATCGATGGCATTGTGGCGGCCGATATCCTCGCTGTAAAACAAAATTTCATCCGCGAAGGCAAGGGCTGCCGTGTGGACTCCACCCGTAGTTTGAAAAAGCAGGGAAGCCTCTTGCAGTGCAGTCATCAACTCAAACAGCTCTGCAGCTTTTACCCGCAGTGCAGATTCAACCTGCCGCTCCTGCAGTAAATTTAGGGTTTGGGCAAAAAGTGTACCTTTGCCCGAACCGGAGGTGATAGCCCTGGCGCCGTACGTTTTTTCCAGTCGATCGGGGGGCATTTTCACCATCACCACGGCCCTGCCTTTTTCAGCATCTACGTCCAATTCCTGCAGATCTTCCCTGCATTCCAGCAGGCCTTCCAGACACAGAAAACCAACTGTCAAATAATTTAATTTTTCCGGTGAACATAGGAGCGTTACAAATTCCTGCCCGTTTAAAAATATGGTCAGGGGCACCTCTCTAGCCAGGCAGTCCTTTTCCCTGCTTTTTTGCTTTCCCCGGATTCTGGTAATTTCCGCCTCTTTAAAGCCCTGTGGGTTTAATCCTTTATTAACCATTTTTCCCCTCCTGCCTATTCACAGTTTACGGAAAGTGTTTCTGCACGCCTTTTGCCCAAAAAAACTTCCCCTTACCAAAAAGGGGAAGTTTTAATCAACCTGTTCTTCAGATTATAACCTATTATTCTTTATTTGTTAAACCAATGGGCCTAAACTTCGGCCAACTTTTCCATTTTCACTGCACAGATTTTGAATTCAGGGGTTTTAGTCACGGGATCGAGGGCGCTGCTGGTGAGCAGGTTTACAGCAGATTCATGATAATGGAACGTCATGTAGATCACTCCCGGCGGGACAGCATCTGTAATTGTAATCCGCACCTGCACCTGCCCCCGGCGTGAAGACAGTTTGACCGTTTCGCCTTCCTCAACCCCCAGATGGCCGGCATCGACCGGATTAACCTGAGCCACTTCCTCCGGTTTGAAAGGTTCAATAGCGCCGGAATGACGGGTCATGGTATTATAGTGGTAAAGAATGCGACCTGTAGTAAGCAGCAGGGGATAATCACCATCGGGCTCTTCAGCCGGCGGCTGATATTCGACAGGGGTAAAAAGGCCTTTACCGCGCACAAATTTATCCTGGTGCAGGAAGGGGGTTCCCGGGTGGCTTGTATCAGGGCAGGGCCACTGCAGTCCGCCCTCTTCCTCCAGGCGCTGATAGCTAATCCCGGCATAAGCGGGGTTTAATCTGGCGATTTCCTGGAAAATTTCTGCCGGTGCTGCATAGTTCCACCTCAGGCGCAGCTCCCGGGCCAGTTCAGATAAAATAACCCAGTCCGGCTTGGCTTTGCCGGGAGGGTTAACCGCCTTGCGGACCATCTGTACACGCCGCTCTGTATTGGTAAAGGTCCCTTCTTTTTCTGCAAAAGCTGCTGCCGGCAGCACTACGTCGGCATAGGCGGCAGTTTCTGTAAAAAAGATATCCTGGACCACCAAGAAGTCAACCTTTTCCAAAGCCCCCCGGACATGACGCAGGTTGGCCTCGGTAAGCGCCGGGTTTTCCCCCATAATATAGAGAAATTTGATCTCCTTGGTAAGAATGGCATCAAAAATTTCCGTGATGGTCAGCCCCGGCAGGGGGTTAAGCCTTGTGCCCCAAGCCCGGCCAAACTTAAACCGTGCACCACGCTCCCCTACATTTTGGTAACCTGTAAAAACATTAGGCAGGGCCCCCATATCGCAGGCCCCCTGAACATTGTTCTGTCCCCGGAGCGGATTAACGCCGCTGGAAGGTTTGCCAACATTACCGGTCACCAGGGCCAGGTTGGCTACAGACAGCACACCGTCAGTGCCTGTCGTATGGTTGGTGATGCCCAGCGTATAGAAAATAGAAGCGTTTTCTGCCCCGGCAAAAAGGCGTGCTGCCCGGCGGATATCTGCTGCCGGAACACCGGTAATTTCTGCTGCATATTCAGGTGCATATTTCTTGACAACAGCCGCCATCTCCCCAAAGCCTTCCGTTCTTTCCCGGATAAACTTTTCATCGGCCAAACCTTCTGCCAGGATAACGTGAATCATACCGTTAAGCAGCGCTTCGTTCGTTCCCGGGCGCAGCCTTAAAAACACGTCGGCATAGTCAACTAATTCAATCTGCCGTGGATCGGCCACGATCAGGGTTGCCCCGTTTTTAGCGGCCATTTTTAGCCGGTAACCGATCACCGGATGGGCCTCCGTAGGGTTGGCGCCGATCACAAATATCACACCGGCGTTGTCTATTTCCCCAATACTGTTCGTCATTGCACCGCTGCCAAAGGCTGTAGCCAGACCGGCTACGGTCGGTGCGTGTCAAAGACGGGCACAGTGATCAATATTGTTGGACCCCAGCATACGTAACAACTTTTGAAAGAGGTAGTTCTCTTCATTGGTCGCCCGTGCCGAAGAAAAACCGGCCATTTCCCGGCCTCTTAACCCCCTCATTTTAGAAGCGATTAAAGACAAGGCTTCCTCCCAGGAAGCTTCCACCATTTCACCATTTTTACGCATAAGGGGCTTTTGCAAGCGATCCGGGCTATGCAGGAAATCCAGGCCGAAACGGCCCTTAACACAGGTTTGCCCCCGGCTTACCGGGCTGGCCGGATCCCCCTTTACACCTACAACCCGGTCGTCCTTAACAGACAGCTCCAACCCGCAGCCGGTCCCGCAGAAGGGACAGGTGGTGCGCACCTTCTGCAGTTCCCAGGGGCGGCCCTGGCGCAGGCCTTGTTTAGGTGTTAAAGCCCCTACCGGGCAGACGTCTACACACATACCGCAAAATACACAGGAGGAAGTTTCCAAAGCATCATCAAAAGCTGGGGCTACCTTGGTATAAAACCCTCTGTTGGTAAAATCAATAGCCCCCGCCCCGTTGATTTCATGACAGACGCGCACACACAAACCACAGAGAACACATTTATTCAAATCCCTGATCAAAAAGGGGTTGCTTTCATCAAGCGCATATTCCTTCCGGACCCCTTGATAGTCACTTTCAGCAATGCCGTAAAGGTAACAATATTCCTGTAAGCGGCAATCCCCATTTTTTTCGCAGGTGAGACAATCCAGGGGATGGTTGGCCAGCAAAAGGCGCAAATTTTCTTTGCGGGCGGCGTGCACCCGTTCTGTATCGGTATGCACCGCCATACCCTCCATGACCGGGACACTACAGGCCGCCATCAGCGCCCGAGCTCTTTCCACCTCTACCAGGCACATCCGGCAGGCCCCCGCCGGGGTGAACCGCGGATCATGGCAAAGGGTGGGGATAAAAATGCCCAACTTTTCTGCTGCCTCCAAAATGGTGCTTCCTGCTTCCACCTCTACACTATGGCCGTTAATTGTTAAAGTAATCACCGCTCTCCCTCCTTTGCAGTTATTTTGTTTTTATAGCATCAAATTTACAACGTTCAACACAGTTTCCACAGCTGATACACTTTTCCGGGTCAATCACATGCGGTTCCTTCTTTTCTCCTGTAATTGCCTCTGCCGGACAGACTCTTGTGCAGGCCCGGCAACCGGTACACAGTTCCGCATCGATATAATAGGTTAGCAGCGCGCTGCACTGCCCAGCAGGGCAACGGCGTTCCAAAATATGTGCCTCATATTCGTCCCGGAAATACCGCAGTGTGGTTAATACCGGGTTGGGTGCCGTCTGCCCCAAACCGCAAAGCGAACCGTCTTTGACAGCCAAGGCCAATCTTTCCAGGCGGGGGATATCTTCTGCCTTCCCTTTTCCCTGGGTGATGCGCTCCAAAATTTCCAGCATGCGCTTCGTTCCCTCCCGGCAGGGCGTACATTTACCACAGGATTCGCTTTGTGTAAAAGCAAGGAAATAGCGGGCCAGATCGACCATACAGGTGCTTTCATCCATGACCACCATCCCCCCGGAACCCATCATCGCACCCGCAGAATGCAAGGAGTCGTAATCCACAGGCAGATCCAGCTGGGATTCAGGGATACACCCCCCGGAAGGCCCGCCGATTTGCACCGCCTTGAATTTTTTCCCGCCCTGCAGACCACCGCCGATATCAAAAATAATTTCCCGCAATGTGATGCCCATCGGCACTTCGCAGAGGCCGGTATTGTTAACCTTGCCGGTCAGCGCGAAAATCTTGGTGCCTTTACTGCCCTCCGTGCCGATAGTGGTATACCAGTCAGCCCCCTTGCGTATAATCAAAGGGACGTTAGCCAGGGTTTCCACATTGTTGATGCAGGTGGGCTTTTCCCACAAACCTTTTAGCGCCGGGAAAGGCGGACGCGGACGGGGCATACCCCTGGCACCCTCAATTGAAGCCAACAAAGCTGTTTCTTCCCCACAGACAAAGGCACCGGCGCCTTCTTTAATATTAATTTTAAAGTCAAATTCCGAACCCAAAATATTTTCCCCGGCAACCCCGTATTCTTCCGCCTGGGCAATCGCAGTTCGCAAACGACGGATGGCCAGCGGGTATTCTGCCCGCACATAGATATAGGCCTCATCGCTGCCGATAGCCCGGCCGGCAATCATAATTCCCTCTAAAACAGCGTGCGGATCACCCTCTAAAACGCTGCGATCCATAAAAGCCCCCGGGTCCCCCTCGTCAGCATTGCAGACCACATACTTTTTATCCTGCCGGTTACGGTAAGCAAATTCCCATTTCATACCAGTGGGAAAGCCGGCCCCGCCCCGCCCCCTTAAACCCGAACTTTTTATCTCATTGATAATTTCCCGGGGCTCCATGCGCAAAACTTTTTCCAGGCCCTGGTACCCGCCGCGGATAATATATGCGTCGATGTTTTCCGGATCAATGACACCGCAATTGCGCAAGGCTAATCTTTTCTGTTTGCTATAGAAAGGTATTTCTGCATGGGAAGTAATGCCTTCCCCGGTTTGGGTATCCTTATAGAGCAGCCGTTCCACAATTTTACCTTGCAACAGGTGCTTTGTAACCAGTTCAGGTACGTCTTCTGCACTCACACCGCAATAAAAGATATCTTCCGGATAAACGATAAAAATGGGGCCTTTTTCACAGAAGCCGTGACACCCTGAAAGAATAATACGCACTTTGGATTCCAAACCATGTTTTTGCAGTTCTATTTTTAAGGCCTCATAAACTTGCATAGAACCAGAGGAAATGCAACCTGTTCCAGCACAGATCAGTATTTGTTTTTCCTGCATTTTTTTACCTCCTTCCGTTTACTATGCTTTAATATTCCTGATAACCGGCGCTATGCGCGAGACGCCGGACAATGGCTTCCCTCTTTTCACGGCAAACAGGGTCTTCATGACATAATGGACCGGACAAACAACATTCAATAAACTGCGTACACGGGTTTTCTTTACTGTTAAAACATTCCACACAACAAGAGTTAATAAATTTTTTCATGGAACGTCCCTCTCTTTCCCAAACCTGCTAAAATTTTTTCAAAATAGCCTTTACCTTCGCCGGAGCAAGTTTTCCAAAGGTCTGTTCGTTGACCATCATCACCGGTGCCAACCCACAGGCGCCAATACAGGCTACTTCTTCATAGGTGAATTTCAGATCTGCCGTAGTTTCACCCACATCAATCCCCAAAAGTTCCTTGGCTTTTTCTGCAACCTTGGTTACGCCGCGTACATGGCAGGCCGTCCCGCGGCAGACACGAATAATGTTTTTCCCCCGCGGCTGAAGGTGAAACTGGGCATAAAAAGTAGCCACGCCGTAAACCCTGCTTACAGGTATACGCAGCCTGGTAGCCATGTATTCCAAAGCCGGCCGGGGCAGGTAGCCGAATTCATGCTGGATCTTTTGCAGAACCGGCACCACTACCCCTTTTTTATCCATAAATTCCTGTAACAACTTTTCCACCCGTTCATAGTCAAAATCCATGGCCTTCCCTTCAACAGTCATTGTTTGCAAGTTAAAAACCCCCTTTTTACACTTTTCACAATTTAGTAAACATATTTAAATTTCTATATTAAATGGCAAAAGTCCTTCTTTTTGGTAAAATTATTTTATTGCTAATATTCTGAATACGCCCCATAAAAAAACTCCCCCCAGAATCCCTTTGCCTTACCAGGGAATCCGGGGGAAACCAAAGTAACCGCTTATAATTGTTACTATTGTACTTTCTTTAGCCCTGCAAAGGCTCCCAATACTAATATGCCCGTGCAAAATAGACAATTTTACTATCTTTGTTCCCACAATACAAACAGGGTCCGGTTTCTTTTGGTGCCATTTCCAGGGGCATACAGCGAATTGTAGCTTTCGTTTCGTCTTTTATTTTTTCCTCACAATCCGCAGCACCGCACCAAAAACCTAGTACAAAGCCTTTTTTTTCTTCTATTACGTCTTTAAATTCCTGGTAGCTATGAACCCGGTGCGTGTTTTTTTTAAGAAAATCTGCGGCCTGTTGAAAGAGATTGTCCTGGATATCCTGTAAAAGCAAAGGCACCTGCTGCACCAGATCAGCTAAAGGAATGGCGTTTTTTTCCCCGGTATCCCGCCGTACAGCCAGAACCACACCCTGTTCCAAATCCCGGGGACCTACCTCCAGCCTTAAAGGTACACCCTTCATTTCCCACTCATTAAACTTCCAACCCACGGAATACTCTTCGCGTTGATCCAGATGCACGCGAACAGTGCCGGTCAGCTTTTCCAGAATTTCCCGGCATTTCTGTAGCACTTCTTCCCGCTTTTTCTTGGTAATGATGGGCACAATTACGGCTTGCAGCGGGGCAACCTGCGGGGGAAGCCGCAGGCCCCGATCATCACCATGGACCATAATCAAGGCCCCAATCAGCCTGGTTGATACCCCCCAGGAGGTTTGCCAGGCATACTTCAGCTGCTTATCCTTGTCCAAATACTGGATCTCAAAAACCTTGGAGAAATGCTGGCCCAGGTTGTGTGATGTCCCCGCCTGCAAGGCCCGTCCATCGGCCATCAGTGCCTCTATAGTATAGGTATGCAGCGCACCGGCAAATTTTTCCCGCTCTGTTTTCAGCCCGCTGATCACAGGCACAGCCAGCTCACTTTCCACAAAGTCCTTGTAAACGCCGAGCATTTGCAGGGCTTCTGCTTCTGCTTCTTCCTCTGTACAATGCACAGTATGGCCTTCCTGCCAGAGAAATTCAGAGGTGCGCAGGAAAGGGCGCGTCGTTTTTTCCCAGCGGACAACGTTACACCATTGGTTTATCAATAAGGGAAGATCACGCCAGGACTGCACCCACTTGGCATACATACTGCAGATAATTGCCTCCGAGGTGGGCCTGACCACTAAACGCTCGCTTAATTTTTCATTGCCGCCATGGGTAACCAGGGCCACTTCCGGCGCAAAGCCCTCCACATGTTCGGCTTCCTTTTGCAGAAGCGATTCCGGTATAAACAGGGGAAAGTAGGCGTTTTGGTGTCCGGTATCCTTAATCCGCCGATCCAAAAGCGCTTTCATATTTTCCCAAATAGCAAAACCGTAGGGCCGGATAGCCATGCAACCCTTAACCGGGGCATAATCCATCAGTTCAGTTTTTAAAACAAGGTCAAGGTACCATTGTGAAAAATTTTCTGTGCGGGGCGTAACTTCCTTGACAAATTCCTTTTCATTCATACCCAACGTAAATTAACTCCTTTCCTGGAACTGGGACAACACCTGCTTTCCCTTAATCCTGCCGAACAGGATAAACGACTGAAACGGCGTGCAGCTCTTCCCGCAAATGTTCGTGCAGCCTTTTTTCCAAGTCCCCTATTTTAATTTCCTCTAAAAGATCCAATATCTCGAAAAAATCAATCTGCCGGAAACGGTAGGCCAGGTAATTGTTGGCAATAAATTCCAAGGAATTAAAACTTCGCAGCAGCTGGCCCCTCATCTTCCTTTTATAGCGGGCAAAACTGTCTGTTCCCAGGCCATCCTTTTTTATTTTTTTAATTGCTCCCAGCAATCTTGCATGCAGCTTTTCCGGGTGTTTGGTCCTGCCGCCCAACAAAGTGTAGCCGTAGGAACGTTCCCCCGTAAAACCAAAGTCAAAGTGTTCATCGATGAGCCCTTCTTCATAAAGTGCGGTAAAAAAAGGCCCGCCCTTGCCGAAGATCATCTCCAGCAGCAGTTCAGAAGTCAGTTCCCTGGCAAACAGTTCCCGCCCCTTCAAATCCGTATAAGTGTCCTTAAAACCCATATTTAAAAGGGGTTGCGAAACAGACAGTTCCCGGGTAACCTTTTTTTGATACACTGCTGCTTCTTCCCGAGGGTAGAGGCGCTGTGTAGCATGAAAGGGTGGAAAAGAGCGCCCGGCTAAATTTTCTTCCACCAGCCCGCAAACTTCCTCCGGCACCAAATCCCCCGTCACAAAAATTGCCATGTTACGGGGATGATAAAACGTATAATAACATTTATAAAGCAGATCTTTGGTTATTTTACTGATACTTTCCGCCGTCCCGGCAATATCGTTGCGCACCGGATGGCGGGCGTACAGCGCTTCCAAAAGACCAAAATAAACGCGCCAGTTGGGATTGTCCTGGTACATGCGGATTTCCTGCTGGATGATGCCCTGTTCTTTGGCCACACTTTCTTCCGTAAAATAAGGAGCCTGCACAAAGTCCAGGAGCAGCTTGAAGTTTTCAGGAAAAAAATCTGTACAGGAAAAAAGATAGGTGGTGTGCGTAAAACTGGTAAAAGCGTTCGGTGAAGCGCCGTAATAAGCAAAGCGATCAAAAACGTTGCCGTCTTCTTCATCAAAAAGCTTATGTTCAAGGAAGTGGGCTACCCCGTCGGGTAGGACTATTTCTTCTTCCTTTTCATTATCGATAAAACGAAAGGCATTGTCAATCGAACCAAAACGTGTGGAAAAAATAGCATATTTTTTATTATATCCCTGCCGGGGAAGGATGTAGAGATCCGGCCCACCTTCCAAAGCTGCATGAAAAATTTTTTCCTGGAGGGATGCGTTATTTTTAACCTGCAAATGCATTTAATCCTGCTTCCTTTCATCTCCATTCGTGGAACGGAGAAAGTAAATTGTATCTAAATATACCCTGTGCGCCACGGCAACAACATCTTCTTCTTTAACCCCTGCAATTCTTTGCATAAGATGTTCAATTTCCTCTGTTCTTTTCCCGATTAAACCATCCATATAGAAACCGACCAGGCTGTAGGGACTGTCCCCGACTATTTTCAACCCATTGAGCAGCGCCCTTTTGGTATTTTTCATTTCCTCTTTGCTGATCTGCCCCTTTTTAATCTCTTCCACCTGCTGCTGAATAATTTCCAGGGCCAGTTCGTAGTCAGAAACCTCAATGCCTGAACCGATCAGTTGGATCCCTTTATGCTTTTCCAGACGGGAAAAAACATAATAGGCCAAGCTGGCCTTTTCGCGCACATTCTGGAAAAGTTTGGAATGAGGAAACCCACCCAGAACAGCATTATAAAATAATAGATCAGGATAGGCCTCGTCCTGGTAAGAAATATTGGTCCGGTAACCCAGGGTTAGCTTGCCCTGGTTGATGGGCAGTTTTTCCTCCTGATAAGCAACCTTGGCGGGGATGTTTTCCACCTCCACCGGCGGTAGCTCTACCAGACTGGCGGCCCGGGAAAAATCAAAGGTGTCCTGAATTAAATGAAAGGTATCTTCCGGATCAATTTCACCGACAACAAAAATATCCAGGGGGTTTTTCTGCAAAATATTTTGGTAATATGTATACAGTTCCCCTGCGGAAACCGGTTGCAGCTCTTCCACACTGCCATATTTATAAACGCCAAACCTTTCTTGGGAACACATTTCTTGTATGCAGCGTTCCAGGGCATAGCTCACCTTGTCGTTCACCAGTCCCTGTATTTCTTTGGTCAGCTGTTCTTTTTCCTGTTGTACATAGTTCTTGCGAAAACCGCCATTTTCAAGTAAAGGATCAGTAATCACATCTTTCAGGATAGAAAGGCCTTGCTGCAGCAATTTTTCTCCGGGGGTAAATTTATCATTGATAATTTCCAGGGAAAAAGATACCAGCTGCCTTTCACCCTTTTTAACTACATCTGCAGAAAGGGCCGCACCATAGAGTTCTTCCAAGCGGACTTTTAAGTCCCTAAAGGTGGGATATTGGCGCGTGCCCCGCTTCAAAACAGCCGGTAGAAGGGCAGTTTTTGCCGCTAATTCTTTGGCCAGGGCCTGTTGTAAAAAAACAGAAACAAGCGTAGTTTTAAACTTAGAGGTCGGCAATAGATGAATATTGACATTTATAGGCAAGGTTTTACTTTCCAGGGATATCAAGGGAATATTTTCCTTCCTTTCTGCATCTATTTTATGAAAAAAATATTTTTATAGCTGTTATTATGTTGCACTATATTTCCATTTCAAAATGTAAATCTCCTGCAAGAATGCAATAATTTTGTGATAAGAAGGGTTTCACTTTCCGGCCCCAGCGAAAACCTTTTGGAAACAAAGCAAAAGCAGGGGCAGGGCCCCGTAAAGCATTGTTGTGGCTGCAGCCACCACGCCGGAATCGTTGACAAAAAAAGCAGTAAGGCTGCCGGCAATAATGCCCCCCAGCGCCAGCTTGAAACCGGGTTCGTCCCTAAAGATCTGCCGGGTCAGGCCCACGGGATAGAAATATAGCAGGGTAATCAAAAAAATAAACAGAAAAAATACCCTGCTCCACAAAGAATAACGCAAAAGTTTAAGGTTCATTTCCATTTTGCGCTGGGCTACATTGAACAGCTCCTGCCAACCATGGCTGCGTACCAGCTCCCAGGTGCGCCCCACGTGGGAAACAACGGCGTCTGCATGGCTGGCGGTATTGAGAAAATAAATAAACGCAGCCGTAACCAGGCCAAAACCAGCCAACAATATAATCTTTTGTGGAAACAGAAAAGGTGCCGGGCCGCTGCCTTTATCCTGGCGGCACCCCCCGGGCAACAGGCTGTACCCTTCTTGCCGCAGCAGGGCCAACATGCCGCCTAAAGTAACAGCCAAGGCCACCCCCGCCGTAACCGCACCGCCAAAGTTGGCCCCAAACCGGGGGGAAGCCAAAAGGAAAAGAACAAAAAAGGACAATAAAATGAATAACCGGGTCATCAAAACCACCCCCGGACGGCGCGGGATCTTATAACCTAACAAGCAAAACCCTTCCGGCCGGGAAACAAGGGAAAACAATGAACCAAAACCAAGGATGAAGGCACCGATCAAGATCCCCATAAATTCATTTCCCAGGCCATAAAAGCGCGCACCGCCAACAGGATCATAACCTAAAAAGGACCGGCTGTTCAGGGGGGCTCCCAGGCATAGATCGATCGTTAATAAAACAAATACCAAGATGCCTGTAAAGGTAAACAAGGGCAGCAGTTTTCTAAAAAACAAAAGGGTACCTGCAGTCAGCAGCACCGTCAGGGCCAGTAGGGCCAAAGCATTAATATAGAGCAGCCCGGCCGGGAAAAAAGGCAGGGATGGCGCCAATAGAAGGGCCAAGGGAAAAAACAACAGTGCATAGAGCCCGGGGCGTAGGATTACAGTCGGCTTAAAACGGTAGATCAGCCCCGCCAACCCGCCTACCAGTAAAATAATCTGCGCCAGGATATAGCCCTTGATGATCGCCGGGCGCTGGTTATGGATGCGGGCTATGCGTTCTGCAAGGGCCAACAGCTTTTGAAGATGATTTTTTTCCGGAACAACCTCCAGCGGTGCACCAAAGAAAAACGTGGAGGTGTTTACCCCCAGACATTGCAATACAGAAGGGGCAATGTCAAGGTTTGTGAGCAACCCCGGCCGTCTGGTTGTTGCTGAAGTAAGGAACCCCGCCTGTGCAGAACCGGGGTTGTACCAGACCACAGGTGTAAGCCGTTGCCCGGCCGCAAAGGCGGTATTGGGCGGAGAAGGCGTGACGAACAACAAGCTGGCACCTTTGTCCAGGCAGGGCCTGATGCCTTTTAAAAATTGATCAAGCTGCAGCAAAGAGGCCTGCAGCAATGCACCCCGCCGTTCAGCCGGCAAGCGTTCCAGGTAGCCATCCAGGCGGTTGGTGTCTCCCCATTCCACTACAAAAAAAGAAGCCTTCTGCTGTAAAGACTTAAAAACCCTGAGATAGGCCCCGGGATCACAGCCCCGGCCAAAAGGAAGATCAGCCCTTTCCTGCAGTAACGCGGCGCTGACATCCCCGTAGGGCACATTGCCGGCCTTGTCCATGGCAATGGTAACAACCTGCCGTTTGGGGCTGCCGTTATCCGCATTCCCCAAAACAGCGACCCCCAAACCTGCGTTGCTTAGGGCCTCTCCCAAAGCCCCCACAGATGCCGGGTAAGGGCGCTGTTCATTCAGGCGCTGCAGCGCACCGCTGTAAAGGTGTAAAATTTCCCCCAGGGGCGATTTTGTTTTACCTGTATGCCGGCAGTAAAGTGCCTCCACCGTACCTTCCCCGGACAAACTTTCTTCCCTGTTAAAAGCCTGGCCTGTTGTCCAGTTGCCCAACAAGCGTGAACCGGCACCCAACGTCAGGTAACCGCTGTCCGTACCCGGGTTGCCGGCTGTATTCACGTTCATCAACGCCACAGCGCTTCTTTCTAAAATGGCCTTTAGCTCCGGGCCGGCATGGCACAGCAGGTCCCGCAAGGTAATTTTATCCAAGGTTAATAAGATAACCTGCCCTTCAATGCCCCCCCTTGCCAACCCGGGGCCGGCAGTTTGTGCAGGTAACAGGCTGTTGATATTATCCTTGCCGGCTGCTGAAACAACCGCGGTTGCGGTAAAGGCAAATAATACTAACAGCATTAAAGGTACAATTAAAGAAATAGCAACCCTGACTGGCAATACCTGCCAGGTTTTTTGAACTGTATTCCGGCCGGGTTTTGCCCTGACCCGGGTTCTAACTATATAAAGCAATTTTTTCCTACCCATAAAACTATAATTTCCCTTGTACCAGGGTTTTATGTAAGCTTGAATCCAATAACAAAAAACCCCAAAATACATCGGTAATCGAAACTTTTCCAGTTCCTGTTGCAGAAACACAAACAGCACCCCAACCGGACTTGCGTTTCAGGGATATACACAACGAAAAAGGGTGTTTTAAGGTTTTCAAGCATAAAAAAACCCGTAAACACCGATGTTTACGGGACCCATAGCTGGTACGCCTGGCAGGGATCGAACCTGCGACACCCGGATTAGGAATCCGGTGCTCTGTCCACTGAGCTACAGGCGCATGGTACGCCCGCAGGGATTCGAACCCCGACTTCAGGCTCCGGAGGCCTGCGTGATATCCCTTTCACCACGGGCGCATTTTTAATCTGTGCGGGAGTTGTTTTCCCTAATATTTCTGCACACTTTAAAATCATAGCATCTTCTCTTGTAAAAGTCAATTTAAAATCGTCCAGAACATAAACCCGAACAGGGCTCATTTTCCATTGATACCCCGTTGACTATTTAAATAATGCCATTACCTGGTTACCAGTCAAAATCATCTGGGTATTCAATACCCTGCAGCTTTATTGCCCCGGGATCGCACCCATATTCTGCAGCCGCCTGTGTCACGACATCTTTTATTTCCTGATGATCGCTGCTGTTTCTATATTCCGCTATTCTTTTAGCCATTGGGGATAAATTTTTCACCCGCTTTTCTTTAGACATGTTTATATATTTGATATTTAAGAGGTCAACATACTGTGTGGCAATATCCTCAATACTTATATAACTTCCATTCATAACATTCAGCCACCTGGCAAAAGCTGCTTTGGTTAAGGTTTCCTTGACACATGCCACAAACTCAGCCTGGAAAATGCGAACAGTAGCAATTGTTTTATCCCATACAACCTTATTATCCAGGACCTCTCTATATATAAATTTAGATTTTGTCAGATCCCCAATCCGCAGTTTTAGCAGTGCATTCAAGGCAAGCATAGCAAAAAACATTTCCGGATAAAGTAAATTACAGCTATAATACACATTATTTTTGGAAGCAATGATGGAATGCCACTTCATCACGTCTTCTGTCAAATTATTATCAACAAGTTCAATAGCCCGCTCCCCCTGGTAAGCATGTCTGATATCATGGCAAACGCCTAGAACACGGGTGGAAATGTCAAAGTATTGTTGGTGTTTTTCAGAATATTCATCTATGGTAATATCATGGAATGCTTCCACAAGGTTATAAAAGTCATTGAAGTCACCGCTAACAGTTACACCGGTTAAGTGCGGGGTATTTTTTATAGTAATCATATTTGTATCCGTTCCTTTCGCTTCGTTCAAGGCAAAACAACATAAATTAATTTCTCTTTAACCTGCAAATAATCCTTCACATATAAAAATATCCGGTAGATCCCCGCCTCTGCAGGCGTTCTACCGGAAAATTAACTTCTGCTTTATATACCCTTTGCCGCCATAGCCTTCAAATAACAGGTCATCAAACAGATAAAAATGCGTTATAAAATTCCTTAGCAAGATGTTCTGTTCCCGTTTTTACAGCTTCATTCATCTGGAAACCTTGTTCTGTACACAAAGGCTGTATGCCCACAAAGATTACATCACAATGCACCTCTGCAGCAAGGTATTTTAGCATTACCGGCAGCGGCAGCATATGTGTGGAAAAAGAGACGCCGCTGATGTCGGAGGCGGAAACAACTTTGGTTTCACCAGGCAAAAGTCCGATGTAGGCAGCATCAACGATAAAAAGCTTATCCGGTGCAAACTTTTTTATAACACCTGTAAAATTTTCAGGTGCTGTTGATCCGGCCATCAACAGCACGTTTTCATTTTTTACCAGCTTATTAAGAAGTGCTATGCAATACATACCTGCAGCGTCATCAGATCGCAACGTGGATCCAATGCCCAGCACTGCAATTTTCAGGCCGGGTTTTATATTTTTCTGCAAACATTCCCGTATTCCGCTCAAAGCTGCACCACTAGTTTTTCTTTTTCAAAGCGGGACAGATCAACGTCCTGGGTATATGACAAACAATCCTGGGGACAGGAATCCACACACTGACAACAGAATATGCATTTGGCCATTGTCAGGGTCGCCTTCATTTTTTTGTCCTCCTTGGTTCCTTCGTTGACAACACTTATCGCCCCGGCAGGACAATAACGCATACATATTCTGCAACCGGTGCAGTTTGTGGGATCATAGGTAAGCATGCCGCGGTAATTATTCTCTATCTGCATTTCACCCGCAGGAAATGAAACTGTCGCCGGTTTACAGAAAAAGGACTTGACAGCAAAATTGGTTATTTTACCGGGTAATTTTTTGATCATGGCAGCAAACCACCCCTAATCAGAAGATTTACAGTTATCTGTAAAACAGCTATTGGTGTTAAATATTTCCAGCAAAAACTAACCATTTGATCGATCCTCAACCTGGCCATAACAGAGCGCAACAATGCGAGGAAAAGAAGGACGGCCACTGTTTTTATTAAATACAGAATAAAATCCAGAACGATATGGCCTGTCATAAAAGGCAAAAATATGGCAGAAAGAAGCGAAGCAACCACCACAAGTTCACAGTCCAGCGCCACCCTGAAAAACGCCAACAGCCTGCCGCTATATTCAACCAACGGCCCGGACACAATTTCGGTTTCGGCTTCCGAGGTATCAAAAGGAACCCGTTCCAATTTCCCCTGGCAGGAGATCAGGGCCACGAAAAAGGCGGGGAGATTGATCAGAATATAAAGGGGATATTTAGCGTAAAAAGCTGTCATCCCTGTAACAGACCATGTTCTGGCCACCAGCGCCGGTGCCAACAGGGCCATAAACAAGGGCACCTCATAGGCAAACATCTGCGTAAGCGTCCGTACAGACCCGATTGTGGAATAAACACTGCGCGAATACCACCCCGCCAAGAATAAACAGATGGTGGGGATTGTCAAAAAATACAGGACAACAATCAGGTCGCCCTCCAACGAGGCAATGGAAGCCTTTCCAAAAACCGGTACGTAAATAAAACTTGCCGCCACTGCAGCGAGGGACACCGTCGGCAAAAGATGAAACATTGTCCTGTCTGCATCTGCAGGCACAATGATCTCCTTGCCAAGTAATTTCAAAAAGTCCGCCAAGGGCTGGTACCACGGGGGCCCTACCCGGTTTTGCAGTTTTGCATGCACTTTCCTGTCCAGGTACTCAAAAAGCAGCCCGTATACCGTCAAAAACATAAACCCCGGGAATACTATTATTTTTAACAGTCCAGAGAACATTCCCCATGCCCCTTTACAGTAAAATGTAATAAAACTTTAAAAACCCCTGACCAACCTGCAATTAGAATAAAAATATACCCTTTGAAAAGTGAATCAGGTTTTAGAACAGATCCTGCGTTAAAAGTAATTCCTGTGTGCAGGCATTTTAACCGCTGTAACATCTACACCCCTTTGTTTGTACCAGTCGACACTGTACCGCCTGAGTTGCAACCAATCCATCACGTTGGTTTTTTCCCCGGAATTGATCACAATTGCACGGTCCGTGCATGAATAGCAGGGATCAATAGCGGCAATGGTAATGGGGACATCTGCAAGATATTGCCCGATAAGCATATGCCTCATGCCATGCCAGTTAGCTTCAGAAGGGGCACGCACACGAACCCTGTCCGGTTTGTCGGTTCCGTTTGAGCGGATATAGTGTATATCCTCCCCACGCGGTGCCTCAGTCCTGGTGATCACCTCGCCGGCAGGAATACGCCGTGGAGCTTTGACAATAATATCGCCATCAGGCATATTTTTTACGCAAAAGCGTATAATCTCCACACTCTCCAGCATTTCCAGTATCCGCACCACCGTCCGCCCAAAAACATCCCCATTGTCATCTGTAGCCACCTTTACAGGGATTTCGTTATACGCTGCATAATCATCTATCGTCCGGATATCAAAATCAACACCGGAAGCACGGATAACAGGCCCGACAGCACCGTAGCGCAAAGCCTCTTCCCGCGACATCTTTCCGACCCCTGCAAGCCGGGCGGCGAGTATGGTGTCTGTCAAAGCCAGTTCTTTGTAATAATTGAGCTGCTCATGCAAGGCATCCGCCATTTTCAGGATATCCTGCATCATAGCGTCATCAATATCCCTGCGCACCCCGCCTATAGTGTTAATACCATAATTCACCCGGTTGCCGCCAATTGCAGCCAGTACATCCAATACCAATTCCCGATCACGCCAGACATACATGAACATGGTATCAAACCCTATTTCATGCGCAGCCACGCCCAGCCAAAGCAGATGGCTGTGCAGCCGTTCTATTTCAGCCACAATAACACGTATATAGGCTGCCCGCCTGGAAATTGAAACCCCGGCCAGCTCCTCCACCCCCTGGCAGAAAGCAGTGGTATGTGTATGCGAACATATACCACAAATTCGTTCCAGCAGATAGATGATCTGGATGTAATTTCTGCTTTCACAGGCTTTTTCCATTCCCCTGTGGTTATAGCCTATGCCAACAACAACATCGACAATTTTTTCACCATCCAATGTTACGGTAAAGCAAGCCGGTTCCTTCAGCGAAGGGTGTTGGGGGCCGATAGGTATGACTACACGATTATATTCATTCATTTTTTTTCACCCTCCTTTTCCTGTAAATCTGCTGGCGGGTTGTATGTCAGGGTATTCCTGTCAAAATAATCAGGATTCCATTCTTTGCGCAGCGGATAATTCCCCTCCGGCCAGCCGTCTGGAAGCGGATACGGCGGCCCTGCCGGCAAACCCTGAACATTCGCCCCAAAAAGACCTTCAAGTTCACGCTCATGAAAGTCCAGGGAGGGGTAAAGTGCTGCAAGGGAATTTATTGTAGGATCGGACTTGAGCGCTATTTCTTTTAAAGCAAAAATGATCCCCTCATCATTGGTCAGCAGGTATATAAAACCCAAGGCATCACCTTCATCGGTGCCAACAACATGGCTGGCCCTGTAAAATCCCTCGTCCTTGTACACATAATGCAGAACCTCTTCAAATTCCTCCCGGGGAAGAAAAGCGGTCATAATACGATTCTTTTTTTGTACATAAATTCTATCCTTCAAAAAACTGAACTTGCTGCACAGTCTCTGCACTATCGCTTCTTCGGTCTGCATCCTTGCCACCTCCTTTTTGCTGGGCTTCCAGGACACCCAGGAGCTTGGCCACAGCACTGATCAGCGCTTCAGGCCGTATGGCGCAACCGGGGATATAGACATCGACCGGGATAACGCTGTCTATCCCGCCCATCACACAGTAGCAACCGTCAAAAACCCCGCCCGAACAGGCGCATGTTCCCGTGGCAATTACAAATTTGGGTTCGGGCATCTGGTCATAGATCTGTTTCAGGCGGTCCTTGGTCTGCAATGTTACAGCGCCGGTACAGACAAGCACATCCGCATGCCGCGGGGTGCCCCGCTGCAGAATGCCGAGGCGCTCAAGGTCAAACCTTGGTGTCAGGGCATCCACTATTTCTATATCACACCCGTTGCATGAACCGGCATTGAAATGTATAATCCAGGGTGACTTTCGTGTCCCCCAGGCTATGGCATTTTTTAAAAAGCTCAAAGCATAATCACCCCTTTAAAAAAATATTTAAGATGCATTGGCCTTTTCACCAATTCTTAAAAATGATCACCATGGCCAGTATTCCAGAGGCGAGGTATACAACCGGCAAAAATGGCGCTTCGTACGATGCTGTTGCCACAACAAGGACCAGGACATGCATGATGGTGAAAAAAAAGGCATACGGGAAAAACTGGCTATAATTGGGGTTGATGTAATTCTGAACGTCACGTTCCCCGCAGGCATAGGCATCCAACCCATGTTCCCTCTGCAGATTCTGATGGGAATACAGTGAAAAATATGCAGAGCCCACAAGGAACAAAATTAAAAACAGCAAAAAAACAACTGGGGGTGAATAAATTAAACCGGTCATCTTTTAGGACCCCTACCCTTTCAGTTTTCTTAAATTACGGATATCCATATTTCCATAATTGTAATAAAGATTTATGGCTATCCCCACCGCGACCACAGCCACCACAACCTCAATAACGATTACCGTAATAACAAACGTTTGTGCCAGGGCAACATTACCGTTAATAAACCCTGCCAGGATCATCAGCATGGAAACCGCCTTCATGGCCACCTCCACACCAATTATTATTTTAAGCAGGTGGTATGTGCGGATCAGACAATAACAACCTGCAATAACCAGTAAAAATGCTACAATAAGCACTGCGGTTTCAACAAATGCCTGCATATTACTCACGCTCCTTGAACAGGGCTACCACAGTAAGCGCACCGGTGATGATTACCAGCACCTGACCCCAGATATCAACCTGGCGATGGGTCCATAAGATTTCACGAAAAGTATCTGCGCTTTCCGTTACCTGCGCAATAGCCGGCAAAGAAAAGACCGGCAGGGTCACAATAAAAACCAGCACTATTCCCCCGGCAATCAAGGCTAAAGGCAATAAAACCATGCGTTTCTTGTCCTCGTAAAGTTTGGCGAGATCTTTCCTATCTGTATTGGATAGGCTGATTGCGCTGATAAAAATGACCGTAACCAGACCTGAACAGACCGAAAGTTCAAATATTGCCGCCCACACAGAGCCAAGCAGGTACATGATCACAGCCAGCATTGCACTGGCAAGGGCCAGGGCAATGGCAGATTTCAACATGCTGCGCAGCATAACCGCCAAAACGCCAAATATCAACATCAAGCCTAGGCAAATATATACAACGGTTTCCACAGCCTCGTCCCCTCCTAAAGTATTCCGGTTCCTCTTAAATATAGAAGTGCAACCGGGAAGAATAGCCCCGTTGCAATTGTAACAACTGTCAGCATGATCTGGGCAAACTGTATGCTGCCGCCAATTTCAGTCAACCCTGCAAATTTATCAAGCAGTTTGCCAAAGAAAACCTTTTTTTGCAGCCGCAGGAAATAAGCGGCTGTAAATATGCTTGCAAAAAGAGCGATAGCTGCAAACAACTGAAAACCGCCGTTCCAAAGTGCCATCATAATCAAAAGCTTGCTCCAAAATCCCGCAAAAGGCGGTATGCCCGCCGTGGACATAAATGCTGCCAAAGATGAAAAGCCCGTAACACCCATCCTGTTTTCCAAACCACCCAGTTCACTGACGTCATACGTTCCGGTCTGTTCATGCAGCGCGGCAGCGTTTGTAAATAAAGTGCTTTTAAAAGTTGCATGGTTAAAAACATGAAAGACAGCCCCCAATAATCCAAGGATACTGCCCGTACTCAATCCCAGGAGGACATACCCCATCTGGCTTACACTGGAGTAGGCCACGATACGCTTGAAATGATTCTGCCGGAGGGCAAATAAGGCGCCAATAATGATAGAAATAGTTCCCATTAAAGCCAAAGTCATATTCATAGCAGGCAAGTTGCTGAATAATCTGGTTAAAACAATAAAACCATAAACCCCGGCCACCTTGATAACAACACCACTTAAAAGCACAGATACAGCCGTGTTTGCGCTTTGGTGAGCGTCGGGCAGCCAGCTGTGGAAAGGCACCACACCTGTTTTGATGGCAAAACCGGCAATCATCAAAATGATGGCAGTATATATAAAAGTCAACTGTGAACCGCCTTGGCTAGAGCCGGCATTAAGGCCCAGTTGCGCATACTGCAGGCTTCCGGTCTGCATAAATATAAACGCCAGCCCGATCAATAGCATGATACTGGCCAAAACAGACATCACAAGGTATTTGAACGCCCCTTCAAGCCCGGTTTCTGTCCTGAACATGGCAATCAGAACAAAACTGGAAATGCCGACAATTTCAAGAAAAACATAGAGTGAAAATAGATCGGTTACCATCACCATGCCATTCATGCCCAAGATCAACATCATCAGAAGGTTGACATAGACCGCCCTTTTTTTGTCCACTGTCCGGTTGGCAACCAAAACGGAAGCAAACGATACCATGCCTATGCAGAACAATAAGACCAGTGAAAATGTACTGACCGCAAAAAGCACAGAGCCTGCATGGGCAGCGTTTATTAAGGGGGAAAATTCATATTCTTGTAAATGATGGTTTGAAAGTTGCTGGAAAGCGGCCACAGCAACTGCAACTTGCATGAGTGCAGCAACACCGGCCAGGGAGATACTATACTTCTCTGCAAGCCGTTTGGGCAAAATATTGTTAATCAGGAGTACAACAAACGGTACGACAAAAAATAAAACTGCGCCATATTCTATAACTTGCATTTAATAATAATCCCTCCTTCCTATCATTGAAGAATTGCCATGAAAAGGACAATAATCCCCACAACACCACTAATAGCTACCACCAGGTAGCGTGACAAACTGCCATCGCTGAAGCGTTGCAGTAAGGTCCCCGCTCCTTTAACAACTGCAACCACGGCATCGTCATAAATCCAGGTAATAAAATTTTCAATGGAAACACAGACATCAGATAAAATATTTGCAACAGACATAACCCAATTATAAGGATCAAACCATTGTTTCTCTGCTGCAGAATAGATACCTTTTAACACAGGTGCATAATGAATATGGTCAGCAGCATTCAGCGCACTGCCGGATTTTACACTTCCATATACATGATCGGCCAGGGACAACAGCAACACAACAACAGAAATCGCCACAAGAACCATGGAGTGCGGCCACCCCGCATATACTGCCGGCACATTGAGAGAAGGACACAAAATGCCATCCAGCGGCAGTCTGTTTGCCACCCCAAACAGCACACACAATGCAGCCAGGATACCCATCGGCAGGATCAGGCCGGCACCCGATTCGTGAACATGTTTTTTGTCTTGCGGATGTTTTAATTGGCCGCTGAACGCCGCCCGGCCCAGTTTGAGGAAAGAAATAGCCGTCATAAAAGCACCCAATAGGGCACCAAAATAGAAGATGAAGTTGCTTTCCAAGGCTGCATCAAAGACCAGCTCTTTGGAAAAGAAGCCGTTCAGGGGCGGCACGCCTGAAATGGCCAGCGCGCTGATTATAAAACAGATCATGGTCACGGGCATCCCCTTGGCCAGTCCCCCTATTTTTCTCAGGTCTGTCGTCCCCGTCTGTTTTTCGATACTGCCTGCAGTCATAAACAGACAGCTTTTATAGATAACGTGATTAAGCATATGGAAAAGGCCGCCGACAATACCTACCGGCAGGGCCGTTCCTATACCCAGCACCATATACCCGACCTGGCTGATTGCATGGTATGAAAGCAGCCGTTTCATGTCTTTTTGAATCAGGGCCATGGCCACCGCAAAGACAATGGTCACCGTCCCGACAGTCATGACCGCAACGCTTGCACCGCTGCCTGGCTGCAGATCATAAATGTCCAGAACAATGCGGGCTACAAGGTAGATTCCCAAAAACTTTTCCAGTGCAGCCGGAAAGGCCACCATAAAGGGCGTAGGAGCATCGTCCGCTGCGTCGGGAATCCAACTATGGAAAGGCATACTTCCCGCCTTGCCGATTGCGCCCAGCATCATAAAGGCAAACCCAATGGCAGCTGCCCCGGAAACAGGCAGTTTCTGCATCTGGCTGATGCAAAGCGTACCTGCCTGATAAGCGGTAATAATGATTCCCAGCATCATCAAAAGATCGGCAGTGCCGGATAACGTCAGGGCCTTAACCGCTGTTTTAGGGTTGTGCATATTATTGATTAGCAAGATCCCAAATAGGGTGCACAAAATTCCTTCCCAGAAAAACAGCATTATGCCAAGGTTGTCCGCAAGGACTGCCCCGTTCATCATGGCCAGGCTGATAAACATATAAAACATAAAAAGGCCTGCATAGTTTTTTCCCTTTAAAAAGACAACGCTGTATAAGGTTATCAGTAAAAAACCTGCAGCAATAAAGATTAAAAACATGGAAGAAAAGCTGTAAACATTGATCGCAATGTCCAACCCGCATGATGAGAATGGAAACACCCGGTAAAAACCTTCTGATCGGTAAAGATTGACCGCAAATAAAAGGTTGAGGGCCGCGGATAACAGGGCCAGCAATGCCCCTAGAAAATAGTGTTTGTTCAGCAGCCACAATATAAATCCCAGTGCAACAGGCAACAAGATCATGAACCAGATGATATTTGCCCCGCTGCCCAAAAATGAAACAATGGAATTCGACATATCAGATTCCCCCCCCTACCAGGGCCGCAAATCCCGACGGCATATTGATAAATATTCCCAGTGCAACAGAGAGTACGGCCAGAAACACAACCGACATCACCATCAGGGGCGCCCCTTCCTTTACATCAGAAACAGTTTCTCCAAGGAACACCTTGATAAACAGCCTTGAAAGGTAAAGGATGGTCATAATTGCGCCGATAATAAAAACAACACCGAGCTCAATATTACCTGCCCGGATAATCCCGTCGATTACAAGGTATTTTGCAAAAAAACCGCCGAAAGGAGGGATGCCCATTACAGAAAAAGCGCAAAATATAAACGCCAACGCTGTCAAAGGCATACGCTTATATAACCCGCCCATTTTGGTTATATCCTTTGTATGCAAGCTGTGTTCCACAATACCTGCACACAGGAACAAACCACCCTTGGCCACGCTATGCATCAGGATATAGAGCATTCCCCCAATGAAACCAACTTTGTTGCCGCAGGAAAGTCCAAGAAATATAAAAGCAAGCTGGCTAATGGTAGAATAGGCGACAACCCTCTTGATATCATTGGCCCGCAACGCCGCCCCGGCGCTTACAAGCGCGCTGATTGCGGCGATGGTCGGCACCGCGACAGTAAATGCCGCATCGATATCCAAATTGATGACGAACAACCGTGCATAGATATAAACACCTATTTTTACAAGCACTGCCGCGTGTAAAAGGGATGTCACAGGCGAAGGCGCAACGCCGGCATCGGGCAGCCAGTTATGCAAAGGAAATGTTGCAGATTTGGAAAACACCCCGCACAGGATTAGGATCACAATCCAGGCCGGTACATGTGCGCCTTTCATGGCTACAAGATCAAACGTACCGGTTTGCCCATATAAGCCCACAAATCCGATCAGCATAATCAGCGCCCCGGCTACAGTCACGATAAAAGCCTTGTTGGCACGGGATATGGTTATTTCTTCACGGTAAAAACCAATCAGACGCCAACAACAGATTGCAGATATTTCCCAGAATATATATATGAAGATCAGGTTCGTGGAAAAAACCAGCCCCATCATAGCCCCTATAAACAAACAGACCATCAGATAGTACTCATTCTGATGATCGTAATCCTTTATATAGTCCAGTGAATAGATGACAATGATGGTTGCCACCAGGGAAGCGGTCATGGCCATAAACACGGCAAGAACATCCGCATAAAAACCGAAACTTAATCCCAGCGGCAGTTCATAATGAAGAAAAAGCGGGGATCCGGCAAGAACTTCAGGCAAAGCAAGAGTTGCACACAAAAAAGCGATAGCTGTAAAAGCTAACGCCGCCATGTTTCTTAATTTTGTATTTATTATTCCTAAAACGGGTAGAATTACAGAGCCAAACAGCGGAACACAAATACATGTAATAATTATATTGCCTCCCATTTATTTCCCACCTTAAAGTCTAATACCCTATTAATAAGATCCGCTACTTTAAATAGCAACTTTAGCCCTTTTACTTTCCTCCGTTGGCAATGGGAACCCCTATCATGACAGCAGCTGTGATATTTTGATAATCGCCCCCATTTCATTACCTGATTTTTTGCAAAACAGGGAACCATGTCAACCGCAACTTAACTTTACAAAGGGTTTTAATGGATCTGTACTGTACTATAAAAAAAAAATATTTCATAGTCAACTGCGGTATATTATAAAATATTATCAATAAACCCCCCTAGCCGGTTTTAAGACAACGTTTCCTGCTGTTCCCCTAGTATAGGATATTATTTGATTTTTATAGCTTTACCCTTGATAACAGGGCTTTATTGCAAAATACAGTGTTGCTGGAACCGTTGTTAAAATCAACATATCCGGGGCAGCAATTCCCCCCGGGGCAGCATAATTCTTCGGTAAGTCCCATACTCTGTCTCCGTATATACATAACCGGAGCCTGCCCTGACTTCACCTATAATCGCAGCGTTCCGGCCCATTTTGACCATGTGCAGTGCCCGAAGAACATCCTCTGCATAACGGCGGGGCACGGAAAAAAGGACAATACCTTCATTGGCTATATACAGCGGATCCATGCCTAGAATATCACAGGCTACAGCTACATCCGGGCGCACAGGCAGGGCCTGATCATAAATATAAATATCTGTGTCCGGGGTAACCCATTCGCACAGGGTTGCCGCCACCCCTCCCCGCGTAGGATCACGCATGGCGTTGATTGCGCAATCTTCCTGCAACACCCTGTCAACAAGTGCGGCAACAGGTGCCACGTCACTTTCTAGCGGTGGCCTAAAACCCATGTTTTCCCGTGCAGACATAATCGCCATCCCATGTGAGGCCATATACCCGCTGATGATAATTTTATCACCCGGTGCTATTTTTTGAACAAGCGGCTGTCTGCCGTTAAAAAACACGCCAACGCCCGCCGTGTTAATAAAAATACCGTCGGCTGCGCCTCCTTCAACCACTTTCGTGTCCCCGGTCACAATATATACACCGGCCTCCTTTGCCGTCGCTGCAATGGATCCCACAATCCGTTCCAGCACCTCAATTTTAAGCCCCGCTTCGATGATCATGCCCACAGAGATATATTTGGGGCAGGCCCCGCTAACAGCCAAATCATTTACGGTGCCGCTGACACAAAGCCTTCCGATATCGCCTCCGGGAAAAAACAACGGTTTGATAACGTAACTGTCGGTGGTCATTGCTATTTTACTGCCCGCGCTGCAAATAGCCGAGTCCGTTAGGGGCTCCAAAATATTGTTTGCATACGCGGGCAAAAACACCTCCCTGACAAGCTCCCTGTAAGCCTCGCCGCCCGCACCGTGGGCAAGTGTTATCCTTTTTTGCATCACTGTTCCCTCCCTCCATAACGGTAATATGCTGCACAGCTTCCCTCGGATGACACCATGCAGGCCCCCAAGGGGTTGTCCGGCGTGCAGGCCCGGCCAAAATTTATGCAATCTGTCGGTATGCTTTTACCACAAAGAATACGGGAACAAATACAACCTTTTATTGCGGCAGGATCCCTGATGTCAATATCAAACCGCAGCGTTGCGTCAAATTTTCGGTAGCGTTTCCTTAACCGCAGTCCGCTTCCCCTAATTTCCCCAAGCCCGCGCCAGAACGCATCACAGGGTTCAAAAACTTCAGCAAGAAGAAACAATGCTTTTTTATTCCCATATCTTGTCACTGCCCGGGGGTAGGTGTTCATACATTCCCTTTCCCCCCTGCGTAACAGATAGACAAGACAAAAAAGGGCAACCATAATATCATAAACTTCAAAGCCGGCCACAGCGGCAGGCAACCCCAGTTCATCCGGAATAAAAGAAAAAGCCTCCGCACCAGTAATGGAGGCCACATGCCCGGGACACAACAAGGCACTGATGCCGCTGCCGCCCTGCAAAAGCTGTTGGATAGCCCGGGGCATAGTCTTATGCACACATAATATAGAAAGATTTTGTATTCCGCTTTCCTCTGCAACCTCAAGCAATGCTGCTGAAAGTGGGGCTGTTGTTTCAAACCCAATGCCAAAATATACCACCTGACGGGAAGGGTTGTCCCGGGCAATCCGTAAAGCGTCCAAAGGTGTTGTTATGATCCGTACGTCCCTTCCACGCTCATAAAGTGCATAAAGGCTTGCATCGCCACAGGGCACACGCATCATATCACCAAAACAAGTAAAAATAACATCGTCCCTGTCAGCCAAGGAGATTGCTGCCGCAATATCCCGCTCTGATGTTACGCAGACAGGGCAGCCGGGACCTGACAAAAGTCTGATGTTTTTCGGAAGCAGTTCCTGTATCCCATATTTACGTATGTTTGCCGTATGCGTGCCACAAACCTCCATAATGGTGGTCTTTCCCATGGCCGCTGCAAGTAAAGCTATGTTTTTTCCAAGCATTTCTATTCTATTTTTCATTTTCATGCATCCCGCCCAGCGTTTCTGCAAGTAACCTGGCAAGTTCTTCACCGGCAGCCTGATCCAATATTTGAATCACAAAGCCGGCATGCACAAGGGCGTAATCGCCCACCTTTACATTTTCCACGAGCCTCAAACTTGCGCGCTGGTACAGGCGGCCATAGTCTATTTCTGCATACCCGTCACCAATACTGACAATTTTCCCCGGTATTGCCAGGCACATCTCCTCCACCTCCGCAAATCGATGGTGCTGCCCAACCGGAACAATATACTGCTTCTTTTTATCCTGCAAACAACCGCGCCGCCGCCGCAGCCTGGCCATATGATATTCCACCGTCATTTGCCGGTACCTTTTCATTGGCATAAACGGTAAATCCATTTTCCCGCAGTCTGGCAATTCCCTGTTCGAGAAGATACATATTCTGGAAAACGCCCCCCGACAGGACAACCCTTTTGCCTCCATATTGCTTTTTGGCCCGAACAGCAACATCCACCAACAATTGCACCACGGCCCGGTGAAACCTGGCGGATATAACACCGCTGCTGCAACCTTTCCCGACATCGCGCACGATATTACAAACCAGCCGGCGCCAGTCAAAGATCATCGTCTTGCCCTCCCGGGCAAGATCAAAGCGGTAGCTTCCCTTTGCCGTATCGTCCCGAACCTGTTCCAGATCAACCGCCGCCTGCCCTTCGTACGCTGCAAAGGATCTTACCCCGGCAAGTGCCGCAACAGCATCAAAGAGCCGCCCTGCACCCGAAGTCGGGGGTGAATTTATGCCCCGTTCATATGCACGTAGTAAAAAGTCTGCCCGGTCGCCATAATCCCTAAAAAAATACCTGGCCGCAGCCCCTCCACAAGCAATGTATACCATCGCCAAAGCCATCCGCCATGGCTCCCGAATGGCAGCCTCCCCGCCCAAAAGCGGTGCGTAAAGCAGATGCCCGATCCGGTCGGTTCTGGCAATATTTCCCCACAGCGCTTCACCCCCCCAAAGGGCGCCGTCCCCCCCATAACCGGTACCGTCAAATATTAGCCCGGTAGCATTTTCTTCAAGATCGTGTTCGGCCAGAACAGAGGCAAAATGGGCATGGTGATGTTGGATATCATATATGGGGAGTTTATTTAGAAAACGTGCTGCATACCTTGAGGAAAGATAATCAGGATGCAGATCGCGAACAATAATATCCGGCTCCGCATCAAACAGCCGCATGTATGATTCTATTTCCGCCCTATAAAATTTTTCAGTATCCATATCGTCCAGATCCCCTATGTGCCCGCTCAAGAATGCATTTTCCCCTTTTGCCAGACAAAACGTATTTTTTTGCTGCGCCCCCAGTGCCAGTATTACTTTGCTGTTGCCTTTCAGGTTCACCGGTTCCGGGGCATACCCCCGTGCCCGCCTGATCAACCTGGTTTTACCCGATACCACCATGCAAACGCTGTCATCCACCCTGCGAACAATTGCCCGGTTATGCGTCAAAACAGCATCTGCCATACCAAAAAGAAGGTCCATTGCCGCACCGTCTTCATAAACCATGGGGCGGTCGGAAATATTGGCACTTGTCATGACCAAAGCAGCACTGTTTTCCAGGAGGATACAATGCAGGGGCGTATAGGGAAGCATCACCCCCAGCCTGTTATTACCGGGTGCAGTTCCCGCTGCAATCCCGCAGCTTTCCTTTTTCCTGAGGAGCACAATTGGTTTCCTTGCACAAAGAAGCGCAGTTTCCTCTGCAGCATCCACAGTACAAAAATGTTTGACTGTGTCAAGATCACGCATCATCACAGCAAAAGGCCTAGCATCGCGCAACTTGTTTTTCCTTAACCTGGCAACAGCAGCATTGTTTTGGGCATCACATGCCAGATGATAACCACCCAGGCCTTTAACAGCAATAATACCGCCTTTGCGGATGCATTCATCAAACAATACCAGGGGATCCCCGGACAGTTTTTCCCCTGCCTTCCAAAAATAAAGTTCCGGCCCGCAAGCTGGACAGGCGTTGGGCTGTGCATGAAACCGCCTGTTAAAAGGATCTTCATATTCATGCCGGCAAGCAGCACATTGCCTAAATCCGGACATTGAAGTATTTTTACGATCATAGGGTATTTCATGAATAATAGTAAAACGTGGCCCACAATCCGTACAGTTGGTAAAAGCATAGCGGTAGCGCCTGTCGTTTTTATCGGCAACCTCTTTCGCGCAGGCTTCACATACCCCAATATCAGGCGAAATAAGGGTGTTATTTTCACCACAGCTGCTGGCTACAATAATAAAATCCGTATCCCCCTTTGGGGAAAGCTTTTCAGCACGGATATCCTTTATTCTGGCCAGTGCAGGCTGGTGATGCTCCAACATGTTCATAAAATGATTGCAGGCAGCATCCTCACCCTCTATTTCAGCATAGACCCCTTCCGGGGTATTGCTTACATACCCACCCAGTAAAAGCGATTTGGCGAGCCTGAACACATACGGCCGGAAGCCTACCCCCTGAACAATACCTTTTATTGTCAGCGCATAGCGAATCATTTTTTCTGTTTTTTCCCAACCTGTTCCAATACAAATTCAACTAGGTTTCCCGCTTCAAACAACCCGTCCTTTTTCCCTGTTTCAAATACAACCACCTTGGGGTTTATTTCTGCAATATAGCCTTTCATCACCTCGACTTTCACATCAACATAAGGTAGCAAATCTGTTTTGGTAACCACAGCAGTATCTGCATTCAAAAATGCTGTAGGGTATTTAACCGGCTTGTCCTCCCCTTCTGTAACACTTAAAATAACCATGCGCAAATCCTCACCCAGATCAAAAGCCGCCGGGCAGATCAGATTTCCCACATTTTCAATTATTAAAAGATCCAGCGCGGCTAAATTTAACTGCTGCAGCTGGTTTTCGATCATTTTTGCATCCAGGTGGCACCCGCCGTCAGTATTTATCTGCAGGGCCGTAACACCGGTTTTCTCGATGCGCAGCGCATCATTTTCTGTCGCCAGATCGCCTTCAATTACAGCTGTCCGTAAATGCCTGCCCAGAGTGGGTAATATGTTCTCCAATAAGGTTGTTTTGCCCGCGCCGGGCGACCCCATAATATTAATCACATACAGGTTATTTGCTTTAAATATATTTCTGTTTTCCGCTGCAACCAGCTTGTTTAAGGCGTTCAAGTCCTGCTTAATATTCAGCCTGGTCATCTTTTACTTTCCCCCGCAGTCCAAATTTTTTTCTTCACAGTCGATGCTATCTATGTATACTTCTTCACCCCCGATAATTGCAAAAGCCTTGCTTTGACATGCAGGACAAACAATTGGAAATCCAACCGCCTCATATTCATAGCCACATAAATCACAACGGGCCCTGGCAGGCAAATAATTAATTTCAAGCACCGCCCCCTTCATAATCCCCTCCTGCGTCAGCGCTTTAAAGGCAAACACAAGCGCATCCGGCAAAACGTTGGCAAATTTACCCACAGAAATAGCCACCCGCCTCACCCGCGCCACAGCATGCTCCTCGGCAACCTGCGTTACGGTCGCCATTAAATTCTGCATCAGTGCCGTTTCGTGCATATTCGCCTCCTCCCCTTCAAAACAGTGTCTACATCACCTTGGAAACCAGGGCCAAACAGACACCTTCATCCAATAATATAACCCCTTGCCAGTGTTCATAGTTAGTTTAAATTTCCTGAATATAACCTAACAAAATAATATTCAGGTGTCAAGATCCCCAGTCGGCCCCCCTTTTATAAAGAAAATTTAAAGCCACTCCCGGGGGGCTTTATAGATTTTTGTTTACAAACAGAAAGCCACGTTTTTTATAGAACGTGGCCCTTGTGATTTTGCCTGAAACAGGCTATGATTTGATGTACCGCTTTTTAATTAGCAGCCGCTCCGGGCTCGGCAGCACACCCCGTGCAAAACCTTTTGTAAAACAAATTACCATATGGAAACTTATTGATCTTTAAACCTGTCTTCTAAAAGTTTCCCGCCCACTCCTACATCCTCCGGGCCGCTGTTTCTTAAGTAAACAACAAAAGCTTCTTCTTCAATCCCGGTAAGTTCACTGGCTTTTTTTGTAAAAGAACTGATTAGCTCTCTTTTTTTATTTTTATCCAGTTCCGGTCCATAAAAAAATATCGTCGGCATGGTTTCACCCCCTTCCATGCAGGTATACGGTGTCCGGCCCTCATTTTATTATATCAAATATTTAAAAATATTGAAAACTGCCTCGGCATGCTAAAAGCCAAAAAGAAATCCAGCCCTGTCTAAGGTTGCCTGCATAGCATATTTAATCTAAAAATATTTTTTCGATCACCCGCGGCAGGGGACTGTAATAACTGGTCCCCATTTTCTTGGTGGTTTGTGTGCCATCAAAACCGTCTACTACCAACCAGGATTTTACTGTAACACTGTCTGCACCGGAGGTAATAATTTTTTCCTCCCCTGGGATCAAATTGGGATTGTTACGGTAAACAGTGGGCCTTTTTTGCCAGTTAAGGAGTTCATGCCGCCAGGTAACCCGCGGCGGGGCTGTGCTGCCATACATTGCTATTGTCAAGGTGTCTTCCCCGGTACCGGACCAGATCACCAGGGGATGTTCAGTATTGTTTCTAAAAGAAAAATCCTGCATGGCATAGACTATAGCCGCATCCTGACCCGGTAAAACATAAGGCACCAGCATGTTGTGGGGGTGCCTTTCCAAAACCTCCATATTTGCCAAAACAGCGGTGTTATAAAGGGTTGTAGCAATTTTGCACACACCACCGCCTACCATCTTTACAACATTGCCTCCACTATAGGCCGGCCCTTCCTGGAACCCCCGTTCCCTGGAATAGGGTCCGACAGCCCCGTTAAGGGAAAAACGTTCACCGGGTGCAACAACTTTTCCTGCCAACAGTTTTGCTGCCAGGTCCACGTTGGATTTTTCCCCGGGCGGAAGATCCGGTATAAAAATTTTATAGGCTGCCAAGCGCATGATGGCCCCTTGCTGCCCACATAAGCGCAAAAAAGGGCGCTCCTCTTCCCAATTTAAAACTTCGTTTTCCAGCTTGCCGCAGGGGCTGGAAAAAATGTTGTCCTTCAGTTGGGACAACAAGTCCTCAAAGGTGTCGCTGTGAACATTTATCTTGCCGGCGGGAAAAAATATACAGTAAATGCAGCCTGTTAAAATCAAGGCCATGCCTAAAAATACTGCAATATAAACAGATTTCCCGGTAACTGTTTTCATTTGCTCACCCTTTTATTTTTCCTAAAAAACTTATTCTGTTAAATCATTATTCAAGCGCCCCCCCTTTGATGTTAAAATTTTACAGCCCTGCCGGGCACCCCAAAAAACAGAAGTTTTTCCTGAACAACCCACAACCTTGCTATACCCTGAAAGCGGCGTTTGTGCCTGACCAGTCATGCCCTGATCCCGGTTTCCACTGTATAAAACGGACATAACCCCGGCCACCCCGGTTAAGGTTGTTTGCACACCCCGCTTTCCTTTGCTATAATGCAACGCAGATTGAAAGACACACAACATTACAGCCGAATCCCCGTTATGGGGTACGGAGGAACCATGTTCAGGGGTGAAACTTTTAGTGGGGCCTGTAATCCCCCGGCCCTAACCCGCCAGCTAACTCCGGAGGCAAAGGAGGGATCACATTGCAAAAATTTCTGGCTATATTCTTGTGTTTTTCCTTTCTGCTTGGAAGCCCCGCCGAAGCGGCAATTTTTAATGGCCAAAACACCGGGGGTACCAGGACAAAAGCAAAAGCGGGCTTAATAACCGTAGCCCCAAAAAACGTCCACCAAAAAACAGGTTCAAAGGAGGGTGGCAAGAAGGGTAATAATAGCAATAAAAAAGCTGTCAAAACCAAAAATAATAACAAAAATCTAGAAACAGGGCGCTGTTCCCCTGCTGATTTGGAACTGTTGGCACGTCTGGTGCATGCAGAGGCCCAAGGTGAACCTTACGAAGGGCAGGTAGCTGTAGCAGCAACAGTTTTAAACAGAACAGAAGATCCTTACTACCCTGACACAATAACAGAAGTTATCTATGCATATGATCACGGCTACCAATATTGCCCGGTGCGCAACGGGGCAATAAACAACCCCGCTGATAAACAGGCCTGGGATGCGGTTGGAGAGGCCCTTGCAGGAAGGGATCCCACTGACGGCGCCTTGTCCTTTTACAACCCTGCGCAAACGGACAACGCCTGGATCCGCAGCAGACCGCACCTAAAGGGCATTGGAAACCATGTGTTTGTAAAATAAAAAGGTATACAGGCCAAATTTCGAAGGGGGCCGGTACAACATACCGGCCCCCTTTATATTTTCTATACCCCTGGGGGGGGAAATAAGCTATTTTCTAGAACCAGTCGTGTAGAAATTACTGACCGGATATTTTTATTACTGTTTTGCAAGAACATCTTTTAGTTCCAATTCAACCAGACCGGCAAAACAACGGGGCGGCAGGGCAATGTATACCCCTGTCGCGTATTCAAGGTATTTTTCCATTTCGGGGCTTATTGCGCCATGATCCTTGGCCGGGACCCCAACATACAACCGCTGGGGGGGTATAACAGTTTCTGCAGTCACCAGGGCACCGGCACCAATACAGGAACCGGCCCCTATTTTGACATCGTCCATAATAACAGCACCCAAACCGATCATAACGTGGTCTTCAAGGATGGGACCGTGTAATATCGCTCCATGGCCGATATGACTTCTTTCCCCTAGAGTGGTGGTATCATTGGGAGCCGAATGAATTACACAGTTTTCCTGAATATTTGAAAAGGCGCCGACAACGATGCTCCCCCAATCACCCCGCAAGCGAGCCCCGGGGCCGATATAACATTCTTTCCCAATTACCACATCACCGATAATGGTTGCCTCCGGGTAAACAAAAGCAGTAGGATCGATACGGGGTTTCTTGCCTTCAAATTCATAAACAGGCATCTTCTACACTCCCAGCCAAAATAATATTATTCCATACAAAAAGTATATCTAGGAAACACTGATCTGATTATTTCCAAAAGGGTGTTTTTTTGAAAATATCAAATATTTAAAGACCCAATTTACCCAGGTATTCATAAAAATAGGGGTTGAAAACCTTGATATATGTTCCTTTCATACCCAAAGAACGTGTTTCCACAATACCGGCACTTTCAAGCTTGCGCAGGGCGTTAACAATCACCGAACGAGTAATACCGAGCTGATCAGCGATTTTACTGGCGATCAACAGCCCCTCCATACCGTCAAGTTCTTTAAAAACCTGTTTAACAGCTTCCAATTCTGAATAAGAAAGGGTATCCACCGCTAATTTGATAATTGCCCGGTGGCGCGCTTCCTCTTCACTTTTTTCAATCTCGGCACGCAAGATTTCCATGCCTACAACCGTGGCTCCCCTTTCGGCCAGGATCATGTCTTCATGACCAAAAAGCTTGCCAAAACGGGCCAGAAGAAAAGTACCCAACCTTGTACCGCCACCAATTATCGGGATGATAGTTACTATTTTATTGTTGGCAAAAAGGCAGCTTCCTTCTTCAAGAAAAGCACATCTGCTGGATATATGCTTAATATTATCTCTTAATTCGTCATCCCGGAGAAGAAAGTTATTATAACGCTGTGGGAAAAACCCCTTATCCAATACCTGGGTAATCATGATCTCACATTCAAAGTCGTCAACAACTGCAAACCCCAGTAAAACCCCTTCAGGATCCACAATGTAGACATTGGCCTGAATAACCTCTTTTAAAACCTCAGCCATTTCTGTAAAATCAACATACTGGCCGCCGGCTTTTTGTAGAATCTTGTTAATACGCCTTGTTTTTTCCAACAGGGGAGATGTAATCATTTTTTCACCTCCTTAAAGCCTGGTATTTGCCTAAATCTTGGTTACTGCCTCCCAGATCCCCTTAATGCTTTGGGAAACTTCACCGTCGCTATATTCAACTACAGAGAGACCTTTAACCATGGCCTCTGTAACAACTTTATCGAAAGGTATCTTGCCGACAACCGGCACCGCCTGCTGTTGGCAGTAATCTTCAATTTTTTGCGTATTATTGACGTCCAGATCACAGCGGTTGATGCACACCAGGGCTGGAACAGTAAAATGACGGCAAACTGCCAGCACACGTTCCAAGTCATGGATACCCGACAAAGAAGGTTCTGTTACAACCAAGGCTGCAGTCGCACCCGCCAAGGAGGCGATCACCGGACAGCCGATCCCCGGCGGCCCGTCAGTTAAAATCAGGTTCAGGTTATCTTCACGGGCCATTTCCCGGGCCTTGTTTCTAACCAGGGTAACCAGCCTGCCGGAGTTTTCCTGGGCCACCCCCAAGCGGGCGTGCACCAAGGGGCCATAGGGCGTTTTTGAAATAAACCATTTTCCGGAAACTACATCTTTATAGTCTATTGCTTCTTCCGGGCAGGCATAATAACAGACCCCACAGCCTTCGCATGCAAGGGGATCGACCTGAAAATCTGGCGAGATAGCCTCGAAGCGGCAAAGCTCACGGCAAAGGCCGCAGTGCGAACATTCTTCAAGGCGGATGGAAGCGATTTTTGAAGCTATAAATTCATGGGTTTCCTGAATATCAGGCCGTAAAATCAGACTGAGATTGGCAGCATCGACATCACAATCCGTAAAGACCGCTTGCGAAGATAAAGCAGCAAAGGAACCTGCCAGCGAAGTCTTGCCGGTGCCCCCTTTACCGCTGATCAAGGTAATTTCTTTCATCCCGCATCCTCACCTTTCTGTCTTGTCGGGTTTTCAACGGTCTTCAAATAATCATCAATGCTGCCCCAAAGTGCTGCAAACATATCATGCCACTTTGCCGAATGTTCCACGATCGGTTCACCCCGGGCATAGAGTGTCGCTAATTCCCGATCAAAGGGAATTTCCATCAAAACCGGCACCCCTTCACGCCGGCAGTATTCCTCTACCCTTTTGTCACCGATATCTGCCCGGTTGATGAGCACCCCGACGGGAATATCAAGTTTTCTCAGCAACTGCACGGCCAGATCAAGATCATTTAAACCGAAAGGAGTCGGTTCGGTAACCAACAAACAAAAATCGCTGCCCCGCACGGCGGCCACTACCGGGCAGGATGTTCCCGGGGGGGCATCAATCAGCACCTGCTTGCGGTTGTCAATCTTATTTTTCACCGCATCAATCAGCGGCGGGGACATGGCCTCGCCGGGGTTTAAACGTCCGTGTAAAAAATCAAAACCAAAGGCCGGCCCCCTTTCCAGGATTCCTATCCCGCGGGGAACCTCTGTAATGGCTTTTTCGGGGCAAAAATAGGCACAACCGCCACAGCCATGACAAAGCTCGTGAAAAGTCATGACATGATCTTTTAAGACAACAAGGGCATTAAAGGCACAAACTTCGGCACATCGGCCACAAAAGGTGCACTTTTCTTCGTCTATCTTTGGCACGGGAATACTGACTGTTTCTTTTTCACCCAAATCAGGTTTTAAAAAAATATGCGCATTGGGCTCCTCCACGTCACAGTCCAAAAACTGTACCTCGTCCTGATCCTGCACCAGGGCCAAGTTAATGGCCACTGTTGTTTTTCCTGTACCGCCCTTACCACTTGCTACTGCAATAATCATCCTAATCTCTCCAATAAAAAACTATATTTAACATAGCCCGGCTTTTTCTACTGCAGCCGGCCCTTAATGATCCTCACAATCACGGAAACCATCCCCATGGCCGTGGCCATGTTCACAAAGACTATCACCACCTGCAAGACTGCCGGCCAGGTAGCTGTCAATGGCTGCTGCTACCGGCCCTGTAACGCCTACAACAGTATGGATGCCCTGTTCTTCAAAAAGACCTTGTGCCCGGGGCCCCATGCCACCGGAAATAATACATTTTACCCCTTTTTCAGCCAAAAAACGGGGTAAAAAACCGGGTTGGTGACCGGGGTTGGGGATCATGGTCAGGTTTTCAGCTTTACCATCTCGTATATCTACCAAAGTGTAAGCAGGACAACGGCCAAAATGCTGGGCAACATCCGTCCCGTCTGTTGCCAAAGCCACCTTCCCCTCGGGCAGCCGGGCTGCAGTTTGCTGCTGGACCGCCGGGGAGACACCGCCGCCAGTGTGGGAACTGACAGTAGCCCCGGTAATTTGCCGGCCCTTACCTTCTTCATATTGTTGCAGCGCTTCTTCAAGGGTTACCTCCGGCAGCGAAAACACCTTAAGGCCTGCCGAACCGAGAATGCTGGAGGCATTGGGCCCCAGGTTCCCCGTCAAAAGCACATCCACATTTTGTTCCAGCAAGAACTGTGCCGCCTTAACCCCTGCGCCGCTGCCTTCCAAGGCGCCCGGGTTAGGCAAAAAGCCCCATTCTTTTTTTTCATTGTCATAAACAGCATAAAAAGCACACCGGCCAAAACGGGGATCCAGCTGGGAACTTGTTTCCTTCCCACTGGCGCTGATTGCAATTCTCATTATTGCAGACCTCCTGTTTTCGATTTCAATAAGGGTGATTGTAACAATTTTTTAAATAAATCACTGCTATAGTTTTCTACCGTGCCGGCATCACAATGCTCCGCCAAGCGTTGATCCAAGGGAATTTTGTCCATAAAGGGAATCCCTGTTGCACTGGAAACCTGTTCGCCCTTGGAGGAGCCAAATATTTCTATTTTTTCCTGGCAGTGGGGGCAAACAAGATAGCTCATATTTTCTACCAGACCTAAAACCGGTATATGCATTGAATCAGCCATTTTTAAGGCTTTTTTAACCACCATAACCGCTAAATCCTGGGGTGAACTAACCACTACCAGGCCGTCAAGGGGAATCGTTTGCATCACTGTCAGTGGAGCATCAGCCGTGCCGGGCGGCAGATCAATGAATAAATAATCCAGTGCCCCCCACTCTATTTCTTCCCAAAATTGGGTTACCACCTTACCAATAATCGGCCCGCGCCAGATCACAGGATCATCCTCATTCATAAGCAACAGGTTTAGGGACATCACTTTGATACCCGTTGAACTTTCAGCCGGGGCCAAACCTTCCCTGGAGGAAGCTTTCAAGCCAAACATCCGGGGAATACTGGGGCCGGTAATATCCGCATCCAAAACACCGGCTTTAAAACCCTCTTTTTGCGCACCTACCGCCAGCAGGGCCGTTACCGAAGATTTGCCAACACCACCCTTGCCGCTCATCACAGCAATCACATGTTTAATATCCGGGCGGCGAATTTTTTCCATCCCTTTTGCACCAGCAGGCGCTCCTTTGGAATCCATCATCCTGCACTCCCTTTCACAAGAAGATCTTTGAAAAATTACCATCATTATTAACTGCTATACTGGTTAAATGATTATTCCTTAGTTAACTTCCCACCCTGTGAACGCTTTTTGTAGTTCCAAATAGCCTGATGAAGAGCCCCGGCGCCAAGATTGGAACAGTGTACCTTAGGATCAGGCAACCCGCCAAGCGCCTTTAGCACATCCAAATCTGTAATTCTTAAGGCTTCATCAATGTTTTTCCCTTTAGCTAATTCTGTCAAAACACTGCTGGTGGCAATTGCTGCCGGACAACCCATAATTTCAAATTTGATCTCAGAAATACAGCTATCCTTTACATTGATGTAAATACGCAGATAATCTCCGCACGAAGGATCACCCATAGTTCCTTCCCCGTCAGGGTTGGAAATATAGCCGGCATTTCTGGGATTTATGAAATGCTCAATAACCCTGTCAGAATATAACATCCAGGCCTCCCCCTCCCAGGGAAAAATGTTGACCACATTCTACCTTGGAATTAAAGTCATTAATAATATTAACACATGCATCCCGGAAATACTATTATTTCCTCGAAAATGCTTCAACACCTGATTGTGAGTTAACATAAACCGCCATTTCGGCTCGCCTCAAAAAGCTTGCCGGCCTAGAAAACAAAACCGAATCTGGAACACTCTTTGTAGCCGGCTGCACAGGCCTGCCTTTAGTTTATCCTTCTTTTTTCTGAGATTCAATATCGCTTAGCTGTTTTTGAATGGCGCTGAGCTGCTCCTGCAGGTATTCTGCACTGTTTTTAAGATATTCTTCCTCACTAATGTTTACCATATCGGCATCAGTCGCCGGATAGCCGTATTCCGGGTAGCCATAACCATACCCGGGATGACCGTACCCATATGCCGGGTGGCCATATGTTGAGGCAGCCATCGACCTTCTGGAAGGCAGCTCCGGATTAAACCTGCAAAAAGGGTAGGGGTTGCCCCTTCCCCAACCGGCGCCTAAACCAAAACCCCGGCCGAACCCCCTGCCACCAAAGCCGGCACCAAAACCAAATCCCCTGCCGAAGCCGAAACCCCTCATCATCCATCTTCTCATCTTTGCTTTCACCCCTTCCTTATTTTTTCCCTCGTTCTCTCCGGAATGCATGTGTTATACACATTAAAAGGCAATAGCATTTTTTTTAATTAAGAAAAAAATTGTCCTTCTTCCCTACCGTTTGGAATCCCGCTGCAGCCGCACTTTCGCGCTGATCAGAAGCCCCGCCGCCCAATACTATGATTAGGATACCCAAACCGGCCAGCACCAGCGCCAACCAGGCTGGAGCCAACACTGTATCTAAAAGCAGGTTCAACATTGTTCCTGCAGTCAAAGATGTGGTAAGCATGATTACTGAGGAGGCAGCCATGCCCTTGACCCCCAGTTCCTTACTTAAAATGGCAAAAGTGGCTGCACAGGGAAAATAGGTAACCAATATGATTGCACCAACAACAAATTGCCGCGCCGAAAGGTTCAAAGGCAGCAGCATCGCTACAGCAACGTCCTTACGCAGGAAACCGACAAAAAGCGTAGAAGCGGCCTCCCGCGGCAGCCCTAGCAGTCCTTGAATAACCGGGGCAAAAAAAGCAGCTAAATAATCAGTAACCCCTATAATATGCAAGAGGTTAATTAAAAGAATCCCCCCGAAAATAAAGGGCAAGGCCTCAACAAGAAAATGCTGCAACCGCATCCCCAATTTCTGCCACTGGCTTTTAAAATGGGGTAACCGGTAAGGGGGTATTTCCATAATCATGGAAGGCGTATACCCCGGTAAAAGGCGATCTAAAACCAAACCAAGTGTAGCCCAGATAAAAAACAGGGTGGCGATAATTACAGCCAAATAGGCCCCGCCATAACGCCCGACCAACCCCATAACCATGGACATTTGGGCAGCACAAGGAATAGTAATTGAAAGCAGGGTACAGGCCAAAAACCTTTCCCGCCGGCTTTCAAGATTGCGGGCCGCCATCACAGCCGGAACATTGCAGCCAAAACCTAAAATCATGGGAATGACTGCAAACCCATGTAACCCCAGGCGGTGCATCATCCGATCCATAAGCACTGCCAAACGGGGCAGGTAACCGCAATCCTCCAAAAACCCAAGGATTAAATAAAAAAATACCAGGAAAGGCAACACGACACCAAAAACAACGAACACACCTGTTGTCAGCACACCCATCGACTCTTCCAGATGTATTTCCCCCTGAACAAGGGTGCCGATGAGCAGATCGTGCCAAAATCCCCCCTGGCCCATTTTCAGGCTGAAAGCCTCTACCAAAGGAAGATAAAACGGTTCAAAAATAAAATTTTCCACCGCTTCACACAAAAGTTCTCCCAAACCGATGATTATTTTAAAAGAAAGATAAAGAACAGCCGCCGCCAGGGGAATTCCCACCAGCGGTTTCAAACTTGCTAATTCCAATGCCTCCAGCCAGGTCTGGTGGCGGTGGGTTATACGTTGGACCTTTCCCACAACACTGCCCACCCAGGCCCAGCGCGCATCAGGTGCTACAGTTTTTCTGCCGCCGGGAACGGCGCGGGGCAAAGCAGCAACCAGTTCCTTCAAGCCCTCGCCGCTGAGGGCAACAGTGGTCACGACAGGTACACCAAGCAGCTCCCTTAAACGGGGCACACTTAAAACAACACCTTTCTGTGCGGCCTCGTCAACCATGTTGAGAACAACAATTAAAGGCACCTTTTTTTCCAGAAGCTGGCTGGTTAGGTAAAGGTTCCTTTCCAGGTTGGTAGCATCGATCACATTGATTACAATATCAGCTTTATCCACCAGGTTAGCAGTAACTTCTTCTGCCCGGCAAGTGGGCTCGAGGCTGTAGGTACCCGGTGCATCTGTCAAGTCATACTTTTTCAGGCCAACCACCAGCTGGCCGGAGGTATATTCCACTGTTGTGCCTGGATAATTGGAAATAACCACCCTTGTTCCGGTTAATTGTGAAAAAAGAACACTTTTCCCAACATTAGGATTACCAACTAATACTATTTGTTGTGACATAAAAACCAAGCCCCCCTGCCGAACTGCTATTCTGTTTCAACAAATATTCGACGGGCACGGCCGTAACCCAGGGCAATCCGGGAACGGTTAATATCAACTACTACCGGGCCTTTTTGAAAAACAGCGTTTAATTTCGTTATTTTTTTGCCGGGGTGGAGCCCTAGGGCCTGCAGCCTGGCTACCATCCCTTGTCCACCGTTAATCGCGCGTACGATGCCCGCCTGGCCGGCTTTCATTTCGGCTAAAGATACCAATTTCATGGCGATCACCTCACTGTACTTTTCCAACTTGGTTATATCATTTAATGCCTACACCTGCTTTAACCATTATCAAAAAGCATTGTCCTATGGCTTTTTTTCATCTTCCGGCTTTTTTCCATCCTCAAAATGGCTAAAACCTTCAGGGCAGTAACCATTTTTTATTAAAAAGTCAACGAGGCATTCCGTAGTCTTGCTGCTTACGGCATGCTCCATCAAACAGGCATCCCTTTCCGCCAACTGCCTTTCAATACCCAAAACTTCAGTAAGGAAACTGCGCAAAACCTCATGGCGGCGTCTGACCACCAAAGCATATTTTTCTCCTTTGGCCGTTAATTCTACAGGGCCGTAGTGATCCTGATAAATATACCCTTGTTCCCGCAACTGATCTAAAGCCTGGGAAACGCTGGGTTTAGAAAGATTTAATTTTTTGGCGATATCGGTTACCCGCACCGTTTCTTTTTGCCAGGATAAATTTAAAATCACTTCCAGGTAATCTTGCATCGCTTCGCTAATGGGCAGCGGACACATAAAAATCAACTCCATAAAAGTTAGGTAAGCCTAACTTTTTATACCACATCGCCTGCCACCTGTCAATACCTTTAAAAAATAA
>JBMNNQ010000009.1:0-42267 GCA_050942615.1 Dethiobacteria bacterium
CACCCCGATTGCCATCGAAGCAGGCCTGCGTTTTGCCATCCGCGAAGGCGGCAGGACCGTCGGTGCCGGTGTGGTTACCTCTATTATTGAATAATAGTTTTCTTGCCTGGGCAGTTTGGCAGGTGCTAAAAAACCGGGGCTAATGTCCCGGTTTTTGCGGGTACAACATGGGCTTGAACCAGGCAGCAATTTTGTTTCATGATGCAAAGCAAAAAAGCATCGTTTCCAGAGGGACAAGGTTTGCATGGCAGGGTGTTATGTCAGGGTGTCAGCATCATGCGGGGATGTTCGTAATATGCCGGTGCAGTTAGGATAAAGGTTGAAAATCTGTGGAATATTTGGGGGAAATATTACAGCAGTCCCATAGATTAACCTGGTTTTCCGCACGGCAGCCTCCTGGTTTCTTTTAAGGGCCGGTTGGGCTGTAAAGCGGGACAAACTTCGTTTTCCGGGGCGGCATTGTTTTTATTGACATTGCTTATAAACTGTGGTAAATTGAATTTCGTAGTAATAGCAAGGTAGAGGTAAAGGAGTGCTGTCTGATGCGTGTTAAAGTTATCCTGGCCTGCACTGATTGCAAGGAAAGAAACTATACAACGACAAAAAATAAAAGAACCAATCCCGATCGCCTGGAATTTAAAAAATATTGTCCCAGATGTACTGCACATACCCTCCACAAAGAAACAAGGTAAAAGCTTGCATGTTAGGCAAAAACTCCGGTAGGCTGGTTGCAGGTACGTTAACTACCTTCTAAGGAGAATGAATATGAGTTCTTACTGGAAAAAAATACAGCGCTTTCTGCATGAAGTCAGGATAGAACTAAAAAAAGTACACTGGCCAACCAAACGTGAACTGTCTGTTTTTACCAGCATCGTGATCGTTGTTATTGTGGCTGTAGGCATCTTTTTTTGGATATTGGATACCGGATTTACGGCGGCTTTAAAGTTGGTTCTTTAACAGATTTCTTCAACAGACTGGTTTGCGGACAATAATTGGCGGACAATAACTATAGGTGAGGAGGAGAAGTGGGAAGCAGTGCAGGCTTCCTCCTTTTATGGGTGAAAAAGGTTGGTATGTGATACATACTTATGCCGGTTACGAAAATAAAGTAAAAACTAACCTGGATAAGCGTGTAGAATCAATGGAAATGCAGGACAAGATTTTTGAAGTGCTTGTGCCAATGGAAAAGGAAATAGAAATAAAAAACGGCCAGCGGAAAATTAACATGCGCAAGGTTTTCCCCGGTTATGTACTAGTTGAAATGATTATGGAAGACGACTCTTGGTATGTAGTGCGCAATACCCCGGGGGTAACCGGTTTTGTGGGCCCGGGCTCCAAGCCTATTCCCTTAAGCAAGGATGAAATAGAACATATTCTCAAACAGATGGGCCTTGGTGAAGCCAAGCCCAAACACGATTTTGTTGTCAAAGAACAGGTACGCGTCATCAGCGGACCTTTTAATAATTTTATCGGTACTATTGAAGAGATTCACCCGGAAAGGGGAAAATTAAAAGTCAGTGTCTCTATGTTTGGACGGGAAACACCGGTGGAACTAAATTTTGAACAGGTTGAAAAGTTTTAGTTCTGTTCGGAAAATGAGGAGAGGTGTACAATGGCTAAAAAGGTTATTGGGCTGATAAAACTACAAATTCCCGCCGGGAAGGCAACACCAGCCCCCCCGGTAGGGCCTGCCCTGGGGCAACACGGTGTCAATATTATGGCTTTTTGTAAGGATTTTAATGAAAAAACTGCTGCTGATGCAGGGTTGCTAATTCCTGTAGAGATCTCTGTTTTTGAAGACCGTTCCTTTACTTTTGTAACCAAAACACCGCCGGCGGCAGTGCTCCTGAAAAAGGCCCTGAATATTGAAAAAGGTTCTGGGGAGCCCAATACAGTAAAAGTGGCGACTATTTCCCGGGACAAGGTACAGGAAATTGCAAAACAGAAACTTGCAGACCTGAATGCCAATGATTTAGAGGCCGCAGTGAGGATTATTGAAGGAACAGCACGCAGTATGGGTATTACTGTAGAAAAATAACTGTTCCGGCTGTGGGAGGAATATGATTATTTCGTTTGTACCACAAGGAGGTAATGAAATTGCCAAAACACGGAAAAAAATATCTTGAGGCCAGGGAAAAAATTGATCGCAATCACTACTATGATCCGGAAGAAGCCTTTGACCTGGTTAAAGAAATTGCCGGGGCCACTTTTGATGAAACTGTGGAGCTGGCCGTCCGGTTGGGGGTAAACCCCAAACATGCCGATCAGCAGGTGCGGGGTGCTGTTGTGCTGCCCAACGGGACCGGGAAAGATGTGAAGGTGATCGTTTTTGCCAAAGGGGAAAAAATGACAGAGGCTGAAGAAGCCGGGGCGGATCTTGTGGGCGGTGAAGATCTGGCCGAGAAAATCCAGGGAGGCTGGCTGGATTTTGACGTTGCGGTGGCTACACCTGATGTCATGAGCGTCGTCGGCAAGTTGGGCCGCATTCTGGGCCCCCGGGGGCTGATGCCCAACCCCAAGACCGGCACAGTGACCTTCGATCTCAGCCGGGCTATTCAGGAAATTAAGATGGGCAAGGTTGAATACCGCACGGACAAAGCCGGTAACGTACATGCCCCTTTGGGTAAAATTTCTTTTGACCGGGAAAAGCTTTTGGAAAACTTCTATGCAGTGATTGAGGCGCTGGTCAGAGCACGTCCGGCTGCTGCCAAAGGGCAGTATTTGCGGAACATTGCCATCAGCACAACAATGGGCCCGGGAATAAAAATTAATGCTTTGAAAGCTGCCGCCCTGGGTAAAACAGTCTAGGAGATTCGGGAAGTTTTTATGGAATTAAAACCTGAAAATTAAATAATAACCGGCAATTTCGGTTACCGCAGAAAGCAGGTGTTTTTATCTTAAAGGCTCTGTGCCGCCTGCCGAGGTAAACTTAGTTTTAAGCCAGTACCTCTTGCATTCTGCGGGGGTATTTTGTTTTTTAGCCAACAAAAGGAGGTGAAAGGGGTGGGCAGCCGTAAGTTAAAGGAAAAAAAGGTGGAGGAAATTAAAGCAGATCTGCAGGATTCCAAGGTTGTTGTTTTGACTGATTACCGGGGGCTGACTGTTACAGAAATTAACAAATTACGCCGTTCATTGCAAGAAACAGGGGCGCAATACAAGGTGGTTAAAAACACCCTCACCCGTCTGGCCATGCGCGAGCTGGGCCTGGAAGGCCTGGAGCCCCATCTGCAGGGCCCGACAGCTATAGCCTATGGCTATGATGATCCTGTTGTACCCGTCAAGCTATTGGTCAAATTCTCCAAAGGCAATGAGCATTTGGAAATTAAAGGGGGCTTCCTGGAAAACAACATTCTTGACACCGAAGAGCTCCGTCAGATTGCCCAGCTACCTTCCCGCGATGTCCTGCTGTCTAAAGTATTGTCCTGTTTCCAGTCACCGCTGACCGGGATGTTGGGTGTTTTGCAGGGCAACCTGCGCAATTTGGTTTTTGTGCTTAACGCTATCCGGGAACAGCAGGCAGGCACTCAGGCAGATGCTTAACGGGTGAATATATTTTACGACAAGAAAAAACAGGGCGTACTGTAACCGTGCCAGTAATAAAATTAAGGGGGAAAAACAATGTCCAAAGTACAAGAAATATTAGAAATGGTTAAAGAAATGACTGTCCTGGAACTGTCTGAACTGGTGAAAGCCTTTGAGGATGAATTTGGTGTCAGTGCTGCAGCGCCTGTTGCTATGGCTGCTCCCGGTGCAGTGGACACTGGGGAAGAGGCTGAAAAAGAACAAACTGAATTTGACGTCATCCTTAACGGCCCCGGCGAAAAGAAAATCCAGGTGATCAAAGCTGTGCGTGAAATTACCGCTCTAGGCCTGAAGGAAGCAAAAGCCCTAGTGGACGAAGCGCCTAAACCGGTTAAGGAAAAAGTAAGCAAAGAAGAAGCCGAAGCAGTTAAGGCCAAGTTGGAGGAAGTCGGCGCCGATGTGGAAATAAAGTAACAATAGCCATATAATTTACAGTGATATAAAGACCCGGGGTTTCCATTTTAAATTGCCTAAATAAGCTGAATGCCAAGCCTCCGGCAGCCTTTCACCCCCGGCAGGCCTTTCGGGAGAATGTATAACTATACCGCAAGAAACTTTCAGCTGCAGGCTTAAAGCTGTGTGGAACCACAGGTACATGCCAAGGAGGCAGGCCCGGAAAACGTGCCGAAATAATGCCTCCTTTTTTTATTTAAAAATAAAATTTTAGCAGTTTCCTACTTGAATTTTTAAACTTGACCTTGACGCTATAGCCCTATTATGATATTATTATTAAATGCGTAAAGAATTTTGTTTTTTAGGCTATTTTTTAATTGAAATTTTGGTTAAGTCATGCACAGCATGTTTATTAGTAAACAGCCTAGCATATTCATACCGTCATCATTTATCCTCGATTTGGCAACCATCTGCCCAGTTTGGCAATCTTTGGGATCAAATGTATAAAAATGTTAGCAATGCCGCATACTTACGGGTATAATTTCTTTTTTTATGGTTAAAACTATTGGAATGCGGCGTTATTTTTTTGTGGATTTCATTTTCAATCTTTGGGTTAAAGCAATTTTACTCCTTCTTTAAATTCTCCTAGTTAAAAAAATAAACCGGGGGAGTGGTTTTTTTATGTTTACGGAGGTTGTGGCGGGGAAGAGGAAAAGAAGAAATTATGCTCGAATCAGTGAGATTTTAGGGCTTGCTGATCTAATTGAGATTCAAAAGACCTCTTACCGCTGGTTTTTGGAAGAGGGGCTGCGTGAAGTTTTTAGGGACATTTCCCCCATTAAGGATTTTACACAAAACTTAGTGCTCGAATTTATTGATTATTCCCTGGGGGAGCCCAAGTATTCTGTAGAAGAGTGTAAGGAAAGGGATGCCAACTACGCTGTTCCCCTAAAGGTGCGGATTAGGCTGGTCAACCGCGAAACCGGTGAGGTAAAGGAGCAGGAAGTTTTCATGGGCGATTTTCCGCTGATGACTAAAAATGGCACCTTTATTATTAACGGCGCCGAGCGGGTTGTCGTCAGCCAGTTGGTTCGTTCCCCGGGGGTCTATTTTAACAGCCAGCTTTTTAACGGTAAATACCTTTATACGGCGACGATTATTCCCAACAGGGGAGCTTGGCTGGAATTTGAAGTGGACGCCAAGGATATTCTGTGGGTAAGGGTGGACCGTACCCGTAAAATACCAGTGACGACCTTGCTGCGTGCTTTGGGCTACGGCACTGTCAACGAAATCATGGAACTTTATGGCGGCAATGAACATATTCTTATCACCCTGGAAAAAGATCATACAGATTCACAGGAAGATGCCCTGCTTGAAATTTATAAGCGTCTGCGGCCGGGGGAACCTTTAAACCTGGAAAACGCGCGCAACCTTTTTGAATCACTCTTTTTTGATTCCAGGCGCTATGACTTTGCCCGGGTGGGCCGTTACAAGGTCAACAAAAAACTGTCTTTAAGGAACAGGGTGCTTTCCCATACCCTGGCAGAGGATCTTTTTAATCCTGATGACGGTGAAATTATTGCACCCAAGGGGACGGTGGTCGATGCTGCAGTCTATAAACAGATGCAGGAACGCCGCATTTGCAATGTGAAAATAATCAATGCCGAAGGCAAGCCTTGCCCGGTGCACAGTAACGGCGATATTCCCCTGCAGATTAAGCATTTGACCAAAGAGGATATTATGGCTACAGTGGGCTATATTTTAAACCTGTTGGACGGACTGACCAGCGCTGATGATATTGATCACCTTGGAAACAGGCGACTGCGCAGTGTTGGTGAACTTTTACAAAACCAGTTCCGGATTGGGCTTTCACGTATGGAAAGGGTTGTCCGGGAACGAATGACTATCCAGGATGTAGAAGCAATTACCCCCCAAGCCTTAATTAATATCCGGCCGGTGATTGCCTCTGTCAAAGAATTTTTTGGCAGCAGCCAGCTTTCCCAGTTTATGGACCAGACCAACCCCCTGGCGGAGCTGACGCACAAAAGGCGTCTCAGCGCCCTGGGGCCCGGAGGGCTCAGCAGGGAACGGGCTGGTTTTGAAGTGCGCGATGTCCACCACTCACACTATGGCAGAATGTGTCCCATCGAAACCCCGGAAGGTCCTAATATCGGTTTGATCGGTTCACTGAGCACCTACGCCCGTACTAACGAATTCGGCTTTATTAAAACTCCTTACCGCCGGGTGGACAAAGAAAAACAGGTTGTTACCGATGAAGTGGTTTACCTGACTGCCGATGACGAGGATGAGTTTATTGTTGCCCAGGCTAACGTACCTTTGGATGATGAAGGGCATTTTTTGGTCGACAAGGTTACCTCCCGTTTAAGAAAAGACACGGTTTTGGTACCTCCTTCTGAGGTTGATTATATGGATGTTTCGCCCAAACAGCTTGTCAGTGTGGCAACAGCCCTGATTCCCTTTCTGGAAAACGACGATGCCAACAGGGCTCTAATGGGTTCAAACATGCAGCGTCAGGCGGTTCCTTTGCTAAGAGCTGAAGCACCCCTGATCGGTACCGGTTTGGAATCCAAGGCAGCCCAGGATTCCGGCGTGATGGTGATTGCAGAAGATGCCGGCGAGGTTGTCTACGTTTCCAGTACAAAAATTATCATCAGGCGCGAAGCAGACCCGGAAGGTGATAACAGGATTATCGACGGGCGCTCTCAGGAGTTTTTTCCCGACCAGGACCGGCGTTATGCTTCTTTTAAGGGTTGTGACATCTATCGTCTGTTAAAATTCAAGCGTTCCAACCAGGGCACCTGTATGAACCAGAAACCTATTGTAAAATTAGGGCAGGCTATTTCCCGGGGTGAGGTGATTGCCGACGGCCCCTGTACAGATTTGGGGGAACTGGCCCTGGGGCGAAATATCCTGGTGGCCTTTATGCCTTGGGAAGGATACAACTATGAAGATGCTATTTTGATCAGTGAAAAACTTGTCAAGGAAGATGTATTTACTTCCATTCATATTGAAGAATATGAAGCAGAAGCCCGTGATACCAAATTAGGCCCTGAAGAAATAACCAGGGATATTCCCAATGTGGGGGAAGATGCCCTTAAGGATTTGGATGAAAGGGGCATTATCAGGATAGGTGCCGAAGTGCGTTCCGGCGATATCCTGGTGGGCAAGGTTACGCCTAAAGGTGAAACAGAGCTTACGGCGGAAGAAAGGCTTCTGCGGGCTATTTTTGGTGAAAAAGCCCGGGAAGTACGGGATACTTCCTTGAAGGTGCCCCATGGAGAATATGGTATGGTCGTTGACGTGAAAGTGTTTTCACGGGAGGCCGGCGACGAACTTTCACCCGGCGTCAATCAGTTGGTCAGGGTTTATGTTGCCCAGAAAAGGAAAATTTCCGAAGGGGACAAAATGGCGGGCCGTCACGGTAACAAAGGTGTCGTTTCACAAATTATTCCAGAAGAGGATATGCCTTATCTGCCCGACGGCACTTCTGTGGAGATTGTGCTCAACCCCTTGGGAGTGCCTTCCCGGATGAACGTGGGACAGGTACTGGAAACACACCTGGGCTGGGTTGCTAAAACATTGGGGATTCATATCGCCTCGCCGGTTTTTGACGGCGCCAATGAAGGGGATATTTTCGAGGGCTTTAAAGAGGCCTCCCTGCCGTCCAACGGCAAAACAGTTTTAAGGGACGGCCGTACAGGTGAACCTTTGGACAACGAAATAACTGTCGGTTATCTGTATATGCTGAAATTAGCCCACTTAGTTGATGATAAAATTCATGCCCGTTCTACCGGTCCTTATTCCCTGGTAACCCAACAGCCTTTGGGCGGCAAGGCACAGTTTGGCGGTCAAAGGTTTGGAGAGATGGAAGTCTGGGCCTTGGAAGCCTACGGGGCAGCTTATACACTGCAAGAAATGCTGACCGTCAAGTCAGATGATGTTATCGGCCGGGTTAAAACCTACGAAGCAATTGTCAAAGGAGACAATATTCCGGAACCGGGTATTCCTGAATCTTTTAAAGTTTTGATTAAGGAAATGCAAAGCCTGGGGCTGAATGTCCGGGTTCTGAGCGAAGAGGCCGGAGAAGTCACCATCCGCGAAGATGAGGAAGACAGTGAATACCTCCTGGATGTCAATATGGAAGGCCCGGAGGATGACGAAGAGGAAGCAGAGAAAACGGCATCTCCGAAAAAGGAAGAAAAGCGTGAAAAAGTGCTTTTAACCGGTGAAGAAGAGCCGGAAGAAGTATCTTTGGGGGCCGTGGTTACAGGCAGTAATTTGGCCGGAACAGATGAAAAAGGTTTTTTTGATTCTGAAACGGCAGCGGAAAATTTAAAACAAACCAAAACGCCGCCGCGTTTGGGTATGGAGGGAGAAGAGGATTTATCCTAAGCAGACACCAACAGCTATTTCGGAAGGGGGAAATAAATCCTTGTTGGATGTCAATAATTTTGATGCCTTGCAGATCAGTTTGGCTTCACCGGAACAAATCAGGGCTTGGTCCCGGGGGGAAATAAAAAAACCGGAAACTATTAATTATCGCACCCTCAAGCCTGAAAGAGAAGGTTTGTTTTGTGAAAAAATATTTGGTCCGCAAAAGGACTGGGAATGTCACTGTGGTAAATACAAGCGGGTGCGCTATAAGGGTATTGTTTGCGATCGCTGTGGCGTGGAGGTAACCAAAGCCAAAGTGCGGCGTGAAAGAATGGGCCATATTGAGCTGGCTGCGCCTGTTTCCCATATCTGGTATTTTAAAGGTATTCCCAGCCGGATGGGCCTACTTTTGGATATGTCACCGCGCGCTTTGGAAAAGGTGCTTTATTTTGCAGCTTATGTGGTTATTGATCCCGGTGAGACATATTTAAGTAAAAAACAGCTGCTATCAGAGTTGGAGTACAGGGAATACCGGGAAAAATACGATGCCCTTTTTGCAGCCGGGAAGGGTTTTAAAGCCGAAATGGGTGCGGAAGCCATTAAACAACTTTTGGAAGAAATTGATTTGGCTGAGCTTTCCACGGAACTGCGTGCTGAAGTAAAATCCAGCCGCGGGCAGAAAAAAATCCGTGCCACCAGGCGCCTGGAAGTGACAGAAGCCTTCCGCCAGTCGGGCAATTCACCTGCCTGGATTATTTTAGAGGCTATTCCTGTTATCCCGCCGGATTTACGGCCGATGGTGCAGCTCGATGGCGGTCGTTTTGCCACCTCTGACTTAAATGACCTTTACCGCCGGGTTATCAACCGTAACAACCGTCTGAAAAGGCTTTTGGATTTAGGCGCACCCGACATTATCGTGCGCAATGAAAAACGGATGCTGCAGGAGGCTGTTGATGCGCTGATCGACAACGGCCGCAGAGGCCGCCCGGTGACCGGTCCCGGTAACCGTCCCCTGAAGTCCTTAAGTGACATGCTGAAAGGAAAACAGGGCCGTTTTCGTCAGAACCTGCTCGGTAAAAGAGTTGACTATTCGGGCCGTTCTGTGATTGTTGTCGGGCCGGAACTAAAACTTTACCAGTGTGGCCTGCCCAAGGAAATGGCTTTGGAACTGTTCAAGCCCTTTGTGATGCGCAAGCTTGTCCAGGATGGCCATGCCCACAATATCAAGAGCGCCAAAAGAATGGCGGAAAAGGTCCGCCCCGAGGTTTGGGACGTGCTGGAAGAAGTTATTAAGGACCACCCCGTTCTTTTAAACAGGGCGCCCACCTTACACCGCTTAGGCATTCAGGCTTTTGAGCCAGTCTTGGTGGAGGGCAGGGCCATCAAAATCCATCCCTTGGTCTGTACCGCCTATAATGCCGACTTTGACGGTGACCAGATGGCTGTGCACGTTCCCTTGTCTGCTGAAGCACAGGCCGAAGCCCGCATTTTGATGCTTTCAGCCAGGAACCTTTTAAATCCCAAGGACGGACGCCCGGTGGTAACACCTACCCAGGATATGGTTTTGGGCATTTACTACCTGACGATAGAAAAAGAAGGGGCCAAGGGTGAAGGAAACTTTTACAAAGACTTTTCCGAAGCGCTGATGGCTTACTACCAAGGCTATGTTGAACTGCAGGCCCGCGTTATCGTAGAGGCCTCCGGCAGCAAAAAGCCTAATTTGCAGGTAGCCAACGGTGCAGAAGGCCGGCGGAAATTTTTAATCACTACCCCCGGAAAAATAATTTTCAACGACATCTTCCCGGAAAATTTCCTTTATATCAATAACGCCAAACAAGATGCCCCCTTGGAAAAGGAATATTTTTATTACAATTCTGATTATAAACTGGGTCGGATACAGGAGATCCTGCGCGGCCTGCCCCTGAACAGCCCTATTAAAAAAGATCTGCTTGTCTACCTGATTGCGCTTTGTTACCGTCAGTATGGGAGCACAAAAACAACAGAGATTCTAGACAAGATTAAAAAACTTGGTTTTAAATATGCTACCAAAGCGGGCATCACAATTGGGTTGGAAGACATTGTTGTTCCCGGGGCCAAGAAAGTAACTCTTTTAAAGGCCGATCAACAGGTAGAGGAAATTGAAAAACAGTATCGGCGTGGTTTTATCACCGCTGATGAACGCTATGATCGGGTTATTGATATCTGGCACAAAGCCAAGGATAAAATCACCGACGCCCTGATGGAGGGCTTTGATCAATTCAACCCTATCTTTATGATGTCAGAATCCGGGGCGCGCGGTAATGAGTCACAGATTACGCAGTTGGCCGGGATTCGGGGGTTGATGGCTGATCCGACGGGTAGAATTATCGACCTGCCGATCAAGGCTAATTTCCGGGAGGGCCTGACCGTGCTCGAATACTTTATTTCGACGCATGGGGCCCGTAAGGGACTGGCCGATACCGCCCTTAAAACCGCCGATTCAGGCTATCTGACCCGGCGTCTGGTCGATGTGGTGCAAGATGTGATTGTGCGCGATCAGGATTGCGGTACAATGCAGGGCATTGTAGTCCGGGAATTGAAAGACGGTGACGATGTCATCGAGGATCTTACGGAAAGGATTACAGGACGTTTTTCCCTGAAAGACATTTTGCATCCTGAAAGCGGCGAGGTTCTGGTCCGCGCGGATGAAATGATCGATGAGGATGCTGCCGCCAGGATTGTTGCAGCCGGGATCAAGGAAGTCGAAATCCGGTCGGTTATTACCTGTAAATCACGTTATGGGGTTTGTATTAAATGCTACGGTCGTAATTTGGCTACAGGCCAGCTGGTGGACGTGGGCGAATCAGTAGGTATTATTGCCGCCCAATCCATTGGGGAACCGGGCACACAGCTAACGATGCGTACCTTCCATACCGGGGGCGTAGCCGGTGATGATATTACCCAGGGTCTGCCACGGGTGGAGGAACTCTTTGAAGCACGCAAACCCAAAGGGCAGTCGTTGATTAGTGAAATTACCGGCAAGGTGGAATTTCGGGAAACACGCAGCAGGCGGGAGATCAGGGTTAGTTCCCCCCACGGCGAAGTCAAGAATTACCCGGTTCCTTACGGCGCCCGGTTGAAGGTTAAAGATGGTGAAACCGTAGAGGCCGGTGAAGAGCTGACCGAAGGCTCCATTAACCCGCACGATTATTTAAAGGTTAAAGGGATCAGGGATGTGCAACAATACCTGATTCATGAGGTGCAAAGGGTTTACCGTTTGCAAGGCGTGGATATCAATGATAAGCATATTGAAGTAATTATCCGCCAGATGCTGAAAAAAGTTAAAATTGAAGACGCCGGCGATACCGAATTGTTGCCCGGCAGCCTGGAGGATAACTTTACCGTAGAGGATGTTAACCGAAAAATTGCGGAAAGTGGCGGCCGGCCTGCAGAAGGAAAACCGATCCTGCTGGGGATTACAAAGGCATCTTTAGCTACTGATTCTTTCCTTTCCGCAGCTTCCTTCCAGGAAACAACCAGGGTTTTAACTGACTCTACAATCAAGGGAAAGATCGATCCGCTTTTGGGGTTAAAGGAAAATGTGATTATCGGTAAACTGATACCTGCCGGTACGGGAATGTCCCGTTACCGGAACATCAAAGTTGTACCCAGTGAGGAATTTTTGGCAGAACAAGCCGGGGATGCAAAGGAAGAAGTTTTGGCAGAAGAAAAAGAAGCAACAGCGGTCTCTGAAAAAGCAGCAAAAGACGCTGCAGATGCTGCTGTAGTTTCTGAAAAAAGGCAAAAAATTACTGCTGCTTCGGACGAAGCTTCAGCAAAATTTCAGGATGTTGCCGGTTCCAGCAGTTAAAGGATCAGCAGCAGCGCACACTTTTGCATGATTTTTTGGACCAGAAACACAAATATTATTATACAACTTTGTTTTTGGGGGAAAGGCCGGCTTTGTTTTAGTGCAACCTTTAAGGCTGTACAAGGACCGCTTTCCCCCAATTTTGTGGCTATAAAACTTTAATAGTCTTTTTTACGGTTAAAGGCGCAAGATTTAATTGACAATTGTTTCTCACGGTGCTAAAATAGCGGAGTGTGTTTCTTTTAGGCAGAATTCGGATATTTTCAGGAGAGGAGTTGTCTGCAGTGGAACTGGAAAAAATTAAAAAGGCCGATAAAATTGTAGTTGGAACAAGACAAACTGTAAAAACAATCGAAAACAACTCCGCGCTGGCAGTGTATGTGGCCAGGGATGCTGAAGAAAGGATCACACAACCAATTATCCAATCTTGTCAAGAAAAAGGGTTGCCTGTTTATTTTGTAGATACCATGGCCCAGTTAGGCAAGGCCTGCAGTATAAAGGTAGGGGCAGCAATGTGCGCTATTCTTGAACAATAACCTGCAGCAGGAAGGAGGTGTATCTGGTGCCGACATTAAATCAACTGATTCGTAAAGGCAGAAAAAAAATGACTTCGAAATCCAACGCACCGGCGCTGGAAGGTTCTCCACAGAAAAGGGGGGTTTGTACCAGGGTTTCCACTACCACCCCCAAAAAACCCAACTCGGCTTTGCGTAAAATTGCCCGTGTGCGGTTAACGAACGGTATGGAGGTTACAGCCTATATTCCAGGCATTGGTCATAATTTACAGGAACACTCCGTGGTGCTAATCAGGGGCGGGCGGGTCAAGGATCTGCCCGGGGTAAGATATCACCTGGTCAGGGGAGCGTTGGATGCTGCCGGTGTTGGTGAAAGGAAGAAAGGTCGTTCCAAATACGGGGCTAAAAAGCCCAGGGAATAATTTTTTAAGCCCATTATGCTAACCACATTTTTAACAGCTGACAATTCTACTACTAGGGGGGAAATTATTTGCCTAGAAAAGGCCCGGTTCCCAAAAGAGAAATCGCAGCTGATCCGGTGTACAACAACACCCTCATCAGCAAGTTTATCAATAAACTGATGTACGACGGCAAAAAAGGTAAGGCCCAGTCTATCTTTTACCAGGCAATGGATATTATCAAGGAAAAAACAGGGAAGGAACCGCTGGAGGTTTTTGAAACAGCGATGCGCAACGCCTCCCCCGTCCTGGAAGTTAAGGCACGGCGGGTAGGTGGGGCCACATACCAGGTTCCGGTGGAGGTCAATGCCCACCGCAAAATTATTTTGGCCATCAGGTGGCTGACGGGCAATGCCCGGGGCCGGGGTGAAAAAACGATGGCCCAAAGGCTGGCCGGCGAATTAATGGATGCAGCCAACAATACAGGCAGTACGATCAAGAAAAAAGAGGATACACATAAAATGGCTGAAAGCAATAAGGCTTTTGCACATTATCGCTGGTAAAGCATATTTTGTCTTCAGGCAATATGGAGGAGAAAGTTTTTATGGATTTGTCTCAAACGAGAAACACCGGTATTATAGCTCATATTGATGCCGGTAAAACAACAACAACAGAACGTATTCTGTTTTATACAGGCAGGGTGCACAGGCTTGGCGAAGTGCACGATGGTGCGGCCACCATGGACTGGATGGTCCAGGAACAGGAAAGAGGCATCACGATTACTTCAGCGGCAACTACCTGTTTCTGGAAAGGTGCGCGTATCAACATTCTAGACACACCAGGACACGTGGACTTTACCGTAGAGGTGGAACGCTCCTTAAGGGTATTGGACGGTGCCATCGGTATTTTCTGCGCCAAGGAGGGTGTCGAGCCCCAATCCGAAACAGTCTGGCGCCAGGCTGACAAATACAGTGTGCCGCGGATAGCTTACATTAACAAAATGGATGCTGCCGGTGCCGATTTTTTTAATACGCTGCGTATGATCAGCGCCCGGTTAAAGGCCAAGGTGATCCCTATTCAGCTGCCGATCGGTGCAGAAGAAAACTACCAGGGCGTTGTTGACTTGATCCGCAACAAGGCCATCATGTTTATGGATGAACTGGGTACGCACCTCGAAGAAACAGAAGTGCCTGCAGAAATGCAGGAACTAACGCAGCAGTATCGTGAAAAAATGATTGAAGCCCTGGCTGACGTGCATGAAAAGGTGATGGAAAAATATCTTGAAGGCAGGGAAGTCGGGGAAGAGGAAATTCACCAGGCCTTACGCCAGGCGACACTTCACCATGATTTTGTGCCGGTGCTTTGTGGTTCCTCGTATCGCAACAAAGGGGTGCAACCCCTGTTGGATGCCGTGGTACGCTATCTTCCCTCTCCTCTTGATATCCCCCCGATACAGGGCCTTAACCCCCGTAACGGGGAAAATGTGGAACGCCGGGCGGATGTCCATGAACCTTTTACAGCACTGGCTTTCAAAGTAATGAGCGATCCTTATGTCGGGAAACTGACTTTTTTCCGCATTTATTCCGGGGTGCTTAAGCAGGGTTCCTATATTTATAATCCGGTTAAAAAGGTTAGGGAACGTGTCGGGCGCATTTTGCGGATGCACGCCAACCACCGGGAGGAGCTGCAGCAGGCCGACGCCGGTGATATTGTGGCAGCCGTTGGTTTAAAGAAGACCACAACCGGGGATACCCTTTGCAGTGAAAATCAACAGATCATTCTCGAAAACATCAGATTTCCGGAGCCTGTAATTGATGTGGCCATTGAGCCCAAAACGAAGGCTGATCAGGAAAAAATGTCGCTTTCGCTGCGTAAGCTTGCTGAGGAAGATCCCACCTTCCAGGCTTTTACAGATGAAGAAACAGGTCAGACCATTATCGCCGGCATGGGAGAACTGCACTTGGAAATTATTGTCGATCGCCTGCTGCGGGAATTTAAAGTGGGGGCCAATGTCGGCCGGCCGCAGGTATCTTACAAGGAAACAATTTTAGGCCGCGCCCGCAGTGAGGGGAAATTTATCAGGCAGTCCGGTGGACGGGGACAGTACGGCCATGTGGTGATGGAAGTTGAGCCCCTGGAAAGGGGCAGTGGTTTTGTTTTTGAAGACAAGAGCACGGGGGGGGTTATCCCCAAGGAATATATACCGGCGGTTGAACAGGGTGTGAAAGACTCGCTGACGAGCGGTATTCTGGCCGGTTATGCGGTCATAGATGTCAAGGCCACCTTGCTGGACGGTTCCTTCCACCCGGTTGACTCTTCTGAACTGGCTTTTAAAATTGCTGCTTCCCAGTCTTTTAAAAAATGTATGTCTCAGGCCCGGCCTGTTTTGCTGGAGCCGATTATGAAAGTGGAAATTATTGTGCCGGAAGAATATATCGGTGATGTGATCAGCAGCGTTAATTCCCGCCGGGGCAAAATAGAAGGGATTGAATCCAAAGGCGGCAGTCAGGTGATTAAGGGATTTGTTCCCCTTGCTGAAATGTTTGGTTATGCTACAGATCTACGTTCTAATACCCAAGGTCGGGGAACCTATACCATGGAATTTTTTCATTACAGTGAGCTGCCGGAAAAAATTGCGGAAGAAATTGCAAGCAGGGCGTATGCTTGAAGGATGCCTGTGGCCTGCCGGCAAACAGCAGGGCGGGTTTTAAAAGTATAGTCTGTGGTAAACTTTGATTAATTTAAGGGGGTAAAAAAAATGGCCAAGAAAAAGTTTGAAAGGACCAAACCGCACGTTAACGTGGGTACGATTGGTCACGTTGACCATGGCAAGACCACACTGACTGCGGCGATCACCTTTTGCTTAGCCAGTAAAGGTTATGCCAGCAAGACCAACTTTGAGGAAATTGACAAAGCTCCGGAGGAGCGTGATCGCGGCATTACCATTGCTACAGCGCACGTTGAATATGAAACAGACAACCGTCACTATGCGCACGTGGACTGTCCCGGGCACGCTGACTATGTCAAGAACATGATTACCGGTGCAGCGCAGATGGACGGTGCCATTTTAGTTGTTTCAGCAGCTGACGGCCCCATGCCGCAGACCCGTGAACACATCCTGCTGGCGCGCCAGGTTGCCGTTCCCTACATTGTAGTCTTTATGAACAAGGTGGACATGGTTGACGACCCTGAGCTTTTAGAGCTGGTAGAAATGGAAGTTCGCGATCTGCTCAACGAATATGAATTTCCCGGAGATGACCTCCCGGTTGTTCAAGGCTCTGCCCTTAAAGCCCTTGAATGCGGCTGCGGCGAACGTGACTGTGAACACTGTAAAGTTATCTGGGAACTGATGGATGCCGTAGACAACTACGTACCCGAACCGCAGCGTGACACCGACAAACCTTTCCTCATGCCGGTGGAAGACGTCTTCACCATTACCGGCCGGGGCACCGTAGCCACAGGCCGTGTTGAGCGTGGCAAAGTCAAGATCAGCAACGAAGTGGAAATCGTTGGCTTTAACGATCGTCCGCGTAAAACAGTAGTTACCGGCGTGGAAATGTTCCGCAAGATATTAGACGAAGCCGAAGCCGGCGACAACATCGGTGTCTTACTGCGCGGCATAGACCGTGAATCGATTGAACGCGGCCAGGTTTTGGCCAACCCGGGCTCCATCAGCCCGCATACCAAATTCAAGGCTGAAGTGTACGTTCTGAAAAAAGAGGAAGGCGGTCGTCACACCCCGTTCTTCCAGGGTTACCGTCCCCAGTTCTACTTCCGGACCACCGACGTTACCGGTTCGGTACAGCTGCCGGAAGGCGTGGAGATGGTCATGCCCGGCGACAACGTAAACATGGAAATAGGGCTCATCACCCCGATTGCCATCGAAGCAGGCCTGCGTTTTGCCATCCGCGAAGGCGGCAGGACCGTCGGTGCCGGTGTGGTTACCTCTATTATTGAATAATAGTTTTCTTGCCTGGGCAGTTTGGCAGGTGCTGCCGGGAAGGCATGAAGCCGGGTAAATATGCTGTAAGAAGTTGTTGGGAAGGGAAAGCTGCTGCCCCTTGTCTGAAGGGGTAGCACTTTGTACCAGCGATGAAGTAAAAGGTTGCTGCTGCGAGGCAGGTAATTTTTACGGAGTAGTCTGTTCCAGTAATCAGGCGACATAAGGAGGAAAGATATGTCAAACCAGAAAATTCGTATCCGTTTGAAGGCTTTTGATCATAATCTGCTGGATCAATCTGCAGGTAAAATTGTTGATACAGCTAAACGCACAGGGGCCAACGTTGCGGGTCCTGTTCCGCTTCCGACGGGGAAAAGCATCTATACTGTGATTCGCTCCCCCCACAAACACAAGGATTCACGTGAACAGTTTGAAATCCGGACCCATAAAAGATTGATTGATATTCTGGATCCGACACCCAATACAGTAGATGCGCTGATGCGTTTGGATCTGCCGGCTGGTGTAGATATCGAAATTAAACTTTAGAATCCTGGACACAGGGGGGTGCAGAAGGTGGAAAAAGGAATCTTGGCTAAAAAAATAGGAATGACCCGCATTTTTGACGAAGAAGGGCGCTCTATTCCGGTGACGGTTTTGGAGGCCGGCCCCTGTACAGTGCTGGTTAAAAAAACTGTGGAAAAAGACGGTTACCAGGCTATCCAGGTGGGCTTTAAACCTGCAAAGAAAAACCGGCTTAATAAACCGGCAGCCGGCTACTTTGCCCAGGTTGAAGTTGCTCCTTTAAAATATATCCGGGAGCTGCGTGTTAACAACACGGACGGCTATGATGTTGGTCAGGAAATTAAAGCAGACATTTTTAAAACAGGCGACTATGTAGACGTTACCGGTATCTCCCGGGGGAAAGGTTTTGCCGGCAACATCAAAAGACACGGCCAGGCCTTGGGGCCCCGGACGCATGGTTCCCGTTACCACAGGGGGCCCGGTTCCATGGGGGCTGTGGGCCCGTCCCGTGTTTTAAAAGGAAAAAAACTGCCCGGCAGGATGGGCGGAGATAAAGTCACCGTGCAAAAGCTTAAAGTCGTGAAAGTGGATGCCGGAAAAAACCTGTTATTGGTCAGGGGCGCTGTGCCTGGTCCCCGCAATATTCTGGTATTAGTTAAAAATTCTGTAAAAGCTGGTTAGAAAGGGGGCTGGGGACACCTATGCCTAGTGTTGAAGTCTATAATACCAAAGGCGAACAGGTTGGCGAGCTGGAACTCAGTGCCCAGGTTTTTGCTGCCAAGGTGAATGAAAACCTTTTGTATGATGTTGCACAGATGCTTTTAGCTGCCCGCCGTCGCGGTACTGCCGACACCAAAACCCGGGGTGAAGTCCGGGGAGGGGGTAGAAAACCCTGGCGGCAGAAAGGAACAGGGCGGGCCAGACACGGCAGTATCCGCTCACCGATCTGGGTGGGGGGTGGGACTACTTTTGGCCCCAAACCCCGGAGCTACCGTTACACAATGCCTAAAAAAATGCGGCGTGCAGCACTGTTTGCGGCACTGACTTCCAAATTAAACAGTAAACAGTTGTTGGTTGTGGATGAACTGGCGCTGACTGCGCCGCGGGTAAAAGAAATTACCAGCATGCTCCACAACCTGCAGGTTGAAGGTTCGGTGCTGTTGGTTACCGGCGGTTCAGATCTTAACGTCTATAAATCCTGCCGTAATCTTCCCAAAGTGACAACTGCGGTTGCCCACCAGATAAATGTACTTGCCCTGCTTAGCCATGAAACACTGGTTTTAACCAAAGAAGCTGTGGCCAAAATTGAGGAGGTGTTTGCCGGTGAAAAATCCGCATGACATTATTCTTCAGCCTCTGATTACCGAAAAAACCACGGCTTTAATAGAAGAAAACAAATACACTTTTGTTGTGGGCAAAAACGCGAATAAAATTGAAATTAAAAAGGCAGTGGAGGAACTGTTCGACGTCAAGGTCAGCGCAGTCAATACTATTAACATGAAGGGTAAACAAAGGCGTGTCGGCGTGCATAAGGGCTTTCGACCGGACTGGAAAAAAGCAATTGTTACCCTGCAGGCCGGCAGTAAACCGATTGAACTATTTGAATAAGGGCGGTTATTATTTGCAGGAAGGAGGTCTGCAGCAACATGGGTACAAAGAAATTTACCCCTTCCTCCCCGGGAAGGCGCTTTATGACTGTTTCCACTTTCCAGGAAATTACCAAAAAGAAACCTGAAAAGTCGTTGTTGGAACCGTTGCAAAAAACAGGCGGCCGCAACAATACGGGAAGGGTAACCAGCCGGCACCGCGGGGGAGGACATAAACGAAAATACCGGATCATCGATTTTAAAAGAGATAAAGAAGGAATACCCGCCAAAGTGGCAGCTATCGAATATGATCCCAATCGTTCAGCAAGGCTGGCCCTGTTACACTACGTTGACGGCGAAAAACGGTATATCCTGGCCCCTCTGGGATTGAAGGTGGGTGCTGTAGTAAGCGCGGGGCCGCAAGCAGAGATCAAGCCGGGCAACGCCCTGTCCTTACAGAATATTCCTGTAGGGACCATGATCCACAATATAGAGATGACCCCGGGCAAAGGCGGCCAGCTCGTTCGTTCTGCCGGCGGTGTGGCCCAGTTAATGGCCAAAGAGGGGAAATACGCACACATTAAGCTTCCTTCGGGAGAGGTCAGATTAGTGCCTGCAGCTTGTAAGGCCACGATTGGCCAAATTGGAAACGTTGAACATGAAAACATAACGGTCGGCAAGGCCGGGCGTTCCCGCTGGCTGGGGATTAGGCCTGCTGTGCGCGGTTCGGCTATGAACCCGGTTGATCACCCTCACGGGGGCGGCGAAGGCAAGGCGCCGATCGGCCGGCCCAGCCCGCTCACTCCCTGGGGCAAGCCGACACTGGGTTTTAAAACCCGTCGAAAAAATAAGGAATCAGACCGGTTTATCCTGAGAAAACGTAAATAATCAATATTAAGGGTCGGGGGTGATGAAGTGGGACGTTCAGTAAAAAAAGGGCCCTATATCGACGCCAAATTAATGGCCAGAATTGAACAGATGAATAAAACAGGGGAAAAACGGGTAGTAAAAACCTGGTCCCGGCGTTCGACCATTTTTCCTGAAATGGTAGGACATACAATTGCCGTTCACGACGGACGTAAGCATGTTCCCATTTTTATTACAGAAGATATGGTTGGCCACAAATTAGGCGAATTTGCTGTAACACGTACCTTCCGCGGCCATGGTGCCCATACGGAAAGGTCGACGTCTTTGAAATAGTGTAAAAAAGTGGCATTTAAAAAATCCGGGCAGGGGAAGCTGCCGAAGTTTCTGTTGCCGACAGCGGGTGCAGATACAATATTTTTGTTATTGATTAACATTGCCAGTAACGGTGCAAAAGTTGACGTGAGAGTAAAAGGGGGGAAAAAATATGGAAGCAAAGGCACAAGCCAAATTTGTCAGAATAGCTCCCCGTAAAGCCAGAGTTGTCATGGATCTGATCCGCGGCAAAAATGCCGGTGAAGCTTTTTCCATTCTGCGTTTCATACCCAGGCAGGCTTCCATAACGATTGGCAAGGTGCTGCAGTCAGCATTATCCAATGCCGAACACAATTATGAAATGAATAAGGACGATCTCTATATTTACCGGGCCTATGTTGATGAAGGCCCCACCCTGAAAAGATTCAGGCCCCGTGCTTTCGGCAGGGCAGCACGTATCCGCAAAAGGACCAGTCATCTGACGATTATCCTGAAGGAAAGGGAGGAGGGATGAGAAATTGGGACAAAAAATTAGTCCGGTAGGCTTCCGTGTAGGTATTCACAGGGATTGGGATGCCCGCTGGTATGCCGAAAAGGATTATAAAGAACTGCTGCATGAAGACTTGAAAGTGCGCGATTTTATACGTAAGAAACTGGAAGGGTCAGGGGTTTCCCGCATTGAAATAGATCGTGCTGCAAACAATTTGCGCATCAATATTCATACCGCCAAACCCGGGATGGTCATTGGTAAAAGGGGCTCCGGGGTAGACCAATTAAGGCGTGATGTGGAAAAGATGACAGGGAAGAAAGTGCATATCAATATTCTGGAAATAAAAAGGCCGGAACTTGATGCCCGCCTGGTGGCTGAAAATATTGCACAGCAGCTGGCGCGCAGAATTGCCTTTCGGAGAGCGATGAAGCAGGCTGTTTTCAGGACAATGCGGGCCGGTGCCCAGGGTATTAAAATTATTTGCAAAGGCCGGCTGGGTGGTGCAGAAATGGCCCGTACGGAAAGCTACCATGAAGGGACCGTTCCCTTGCAGACCCTGCGTGCCGATATTGATTATGGTTTCGTGGAATCACATACCACCTATGGCCGGATAGGCGTCAAGGTTTTAATTTACAAAGGGGAAATTCTACCTCCAACCAAGAAAGGTGCAGAGGAAGGGGGGCAGAAAAATGCTAATGCCAAAAAGAGTTAAATACCGCCGGCACCAACGGGGCCGGATGAAGGGAATATCCAAGGGCGGCACCCAGATTGACTTTGGTGAATATGGGCTGCAAGCTCTTGAACCCCGGTGGATTACCAGCCGGCAGATAGAAGCAGCGCGTATCGCCATGACCAGGTATGTAAAAAGAGGGGGACAAATCTGGATCAAAATATTTCCGCATAAGCCTGTCACTGCCAAGCCGGCAGAAACCCGGATGGGCAAGGGTAAAGGCGCCCCCGAATACTGGGTGGCTGTAGTCAAACCGGGCCGGGTCATGTTTGAACTGGCCGGGGTTCCCGAAAACGTTGCTAAAGAAGCAATGCGCCTGGCTGCGCAAAAATTACCCATAAAATGCAAGTTTGTCAAAAGGGAAGAAACAGGTGGTGAAGCGCATGAAGGCCAATGAAATTCGTGAGCTTTCAGATCAGGAACTGCAGGAGAAAGCACAGGAATTGAAAGGAGAGCTTTTCAACCTGCGCTTTCAAATGGCGACCGGGCAACTGGAGAACACTACGAGGCTGCAGGCAGTTCGCAGGTCGATTGCCAGGGTGTTAACTATCATGCGGGAACGGGAGCTGGCGGCTGCAGACCGGTAGTCCAAAATCCTGAAAGGAGGCGACGGATTGGAAAGAAAAGCCCGTAAAACAAGAATAGGTAAAGTGGTAAGCGACAAAATGGAAAAAACTGCAGTAGTTGCCGTCGAAAGAAGTGCGCGCCATCCTTTATATGGGAAAATTATTCGCAGAACGAAAAATTATAAAATTCATGATGCCGACAATGAATGCCGGCAGGGAGATAAAGTCCAAATCATGGAAACCAGACCTTTAAGTAAAGAAAAACGATGGCGGTTAGTTAAAATCATCGAAAAATCCCGGTTGTAGTTAAGGTGAAAGGAGGGGGCCATGATGATCCAGAGCACGTCCGTTCTCAATGTCGCCGATAATACAGGTGCCCGTAAAATCATGTGTATTCGTGTTCTAGGGGGTTCAAAAAGGAGTGCTGCGGGGGTGGGCGATATTTTTATTGCCTCAGTCAAGGAAGCTATTCCCGGTGGGGTTGTAAAAAAGGGTGAAATCGTCCATGCCGTGGTTGTCCGGACAAAAATGGGTTATCAGCGGCAGGATGGTACCTTTATCCGTTTTGATGAGAATGCAGCGGTGATCATAAATGAACAAAGGGCTCCTCGGGGGACGCGTATTTTTGGGCCGGTAGCCAGGGAACTGAGGGACAGGGATTTTATGCGTATTATTTCACTGGCTCCGGAAGTGATATAAAGCAGGTTACGGGTGAGGAGGTGTGCTATTTGTCTGTAAAGAAACTGCATGTCAAAAAAGGGGATCGTGTTCAGGTTCTCGCCGGGAAGGATCGCGGTAAAATGGGAAGGGTTTTGCGGGCTTTTCCACGCAAAAACAGGGTTTTGGTTGAGGGCATCAACCTGATTAAAAAACATGCACGCCCGACCCAGAAAATCCCTCAGGGTGGGATTAGGGAAATGGAAGCGGCAATTGATGCCAGCAATGTCATGGTTATCTGTCCTTCCTGCCAGCAACCGACACGTCTTTTTCGTCGCACCCTTGATTCCGGGAAAAGAGTCAGGGGCTGTAAAAAGTGCGGCGAATATATCGATAAGTAAATTTAAGTCTTCGGCGCAGTTGTTCTGCAGGGCAGGTCTGAGGAGGTAGAAAGATGTCAACTTTGAAGCAAAAATATAACGAGGAAGTCCGCCCGGCGTTAATGAAGCGTTTTTCCTATAGAAATATCCTGGAGGTGCCCCGGCTGGAAAAAGTGGTGGTCAATATGGGCGTTGGGGAGGGCAAAGAAAACCCCAAATTACTGGAGGCCGCCCTGCAGGATTTATCTCTGATTACCGGCCAAAGGCCGGTGGTTACCAAAGCCAAAAAATCCGTAGCCAGCTTTAAAGTGCGCGAAGGAATGTCTATCGGTTGCAAGGTAACCCTGCGCGGGATCAGGATGTACGACTTTGTTAACAAATTAATCAACGTTACGCTGCCCCGGGTAAGGGACTTTCGCGGCATTTCACCCCGTTCCTTTGACGGGCGTGGTAATTATTCCCTGGGCCTTAAAGAACAGATTATTTTTCCGGAAATTGTTTACGATCAGGTGGAAAAGATTCAGGGTATGGATATTACTATTGTGACTACGGCTAAAACTGACGAAGAGGCTCTGGAACTGCTCCGTGCATTGGGTATGCCTTTCCGGGCAGCTTAGAACAGTCAGCCAGTGGTCGTTTGAAGGGAGGTGCACCTGGTTAAAAATAGAAACCAGGATAACCTGTGGCCAAGAAATCATTAATTGCCAAGGCTGAAAGAAAGCCACGCTTTGAAGTACGCCGTTATAACCGTTGTAAGATCTGCGGCCGCCCCCGGGGTTACCTTCGCAAATTCGGGTTGTGTCGCATCTGTTTCCGCAGGTTGGCCCACAAGGGTGTTATACCCGGGGTCAAGAAGGCCAGTTGGTAACCGGGCTGTGGTAAGAAAGGAGGTCGAATTCAAATGATGACCGATCCTATCGCTGATTTGTTAACAAGGATACGTAACATTATCCTGACCGGACACGGGTTTATAAGTGTTCCTTCTTCGAAAATAAAAAAAGGTATTGCCGCCATTTTAAAACGAGAAGGCTACATCAGGGACTTTGAATATCTTGATGACGGTAAACAGGGATCCCTGAAAATATATGTTAAAACAGGCCACCGCAGTGCAATAACCGGCTTGAAGCGGATCAGCAAACCCGGACTGAGGGTTTATGCCAATAAAGATGAGCTGCCACGGGTTTTAGGGGGTTTGGGCATTGCCATTATTTCCACTTCCCAGGGTTTGATGACAGACCATGAAGCGCGTCAGGCCGGCTTGGGCGGTGAAGTAATTTGTTATGTATGGTAGGAGGTGGTAGTGTTGTCGCGTATCGGGAGAAAACCAGTCCCCATACCCAAAAATGTAGAGATCAGGATCGGCAGTGGTAATGTAATTACTGTTAACGGTCCCAAAGGCCAGCTGACTAAAAAAATTCCGGAGTGTCTGGAAATTAAAATAGAAGGTGACTATGCTGCTGTTTTACGCCCTTCGGAAAAAAAGGAACACCGTTCCCTGCATGGCCTGGGAAGAACGCTGTTGGCCAATATGGTGGAAGGGGTTACCAGTGGTTATACAAAAAACCTGGAACTTGTCGGGGTAGGGTATCGCGCGGCCAAACAAGGTCCGGATTTGGTCCTGAACGTTGGTTATTCCCAGCCGGTTCACTTTGGGCCTCAGGAAGGCATTGAAATTGAGGTGCCGGCACCAAATAAAATATCCATAACGGGGATCGATAAAGAGGCCGTCGGTGATATTGCTGCAAGGATTCGCCGTGTTCGCCCCCCCGAACCCTATAAAGGGAAGGGTATCCGCTATGAAAACGAACATGTGCGGCGGAAGGTTGGCAAGGCGGGCGCATAAATTTAGTGGTATTTATGAAGGGGTGAGGCAGAAGTGGCACGCGCTATAGAAAAGAAAATAGCCAGGAAACGCCGTCACTTACGGGTACGGAAGAAAGTCAGCGGGAACGCGGAGGTTCCCCGTCTGAATGTTTACCGCAGCCTGAAGCATATTTATGCCCAGCTGATCGACGATCTTAGCGGGCGCACGCTGGTTTTTGCTTCTACACTGGATCCTTCTTTGCAGGATCAGTTGCATAAACCGGGCAAACAGGAATCTGCACGTCTGGTAGGTGAACTTCTGGCCCAAAGGGCCCTGCAAAACGGTATTGAGCAGGCGGTATTTGACCGCGGTGGATATCGTTACCATGGCAGAATAAAAGCCTTGGCTGACGGGGCCAGGAGTAAAGGGTTAAAATTTTAAAGAGTGAGGGAAGGGAGGGTATCGTTTGTCCAGAGCTGAACCTACGGGTGAGCTTTCAGAAAGGGTCGTAAAAATAAACCGGGTGGCTAAAGTGGTCAAAGGGGGCCGCAAGTTTAGCTTCAGCGCTTTGGTCGTCGTTGGTGATGAAAATGGTGTAGTCGGTGCCGGCTTGGGCAAAGCCGGGGAAGTGCCGGAAGCGATCCGTAAAGGGATTGAGGATGCTAAAAAAAATCTATTCAAGGTTCATTTTAAAGGTACAACAATCACGCACCCCGTAACTGGTGTTTTTGGCGCAGGCAAGGTGCTTTTAAAACCGGCCTCAGAAGGAACCGGGGTGATTGCCGGGGGGCCAGTCAGGGCTGTCCTGGAATTAGCCGGGATCAAAGATATTTTAACTAAAAGTTTAGGGTCTTCAAATGCTATGAATATGATTAATGCCACAGTTGAAGGCTTGAAATCTTTAAAAACACCCGAAGAGGTGGCGCGCTTGCGCGGTAAAAAAATTGAAGAACTTCAAGTCTAGAAAATATTTTTATGGACTGAGGTTCAGCAGGGGGAAAATTAAGTGTGAAAAAGCTCAGAATTAAGCTGATCAGAAGTCCTCTGGGCCAAAAGCCATCTAATCGCCTTACGATCAAAGCTTTGGGTTTGAGGCGCTTGAACCATGCCGTTGAACATTCTGATACCCCACAGATCCGGGGCATGATTGCGCGTGTTCAACATTTGGTTTCTGTGGAAAGGGTTTAAAGAGCCATTAAGAAAGCATTATGCATGAAAGAAGTAAATACAGTAATTAATCATGGATATTATTTGTTTGCAAGGAGGTGTTTCTAAATGCGCCTGCATGATTTAAAACCGCCGGCCGGGGCGCGTTCCCCCGCTAAAAGGGTGGGCCGGGGTATTGGCTCCGGGCATGGCAAGACTTCAGGTCGGGGGCAAAAAGGGCAAAAGGCACGTTCCGGTGGGGGCGTCCGCCGTGGTTTTGAAGGCGGCCAGACTCCTCTTTTTCAAAGCCTGCCCAAGCGGGGCTTTTCCAATCAGAGATTTCGCACTGCATGGTCTATCGTGAATATCGGGGCTCTGAATAGCTTTGACGCTGGAACAGTGATCACACCACAGCTTTTACAGGAAAGCGGTCTGATCAAGTCCCTGAAAAACGGGATTAAAATTCTGGGTAAAGGGGACCTTGCGAAGGAGTTGACTGTCAAAGCGCATAGTTTTAGCGCCCAGGCCAGGCAAAAAATAGAAACAGCCGGTGGGCGCGCCGAGGTGATATAAAATGATCGAAGCAGTTCGTAATGCCTGGGGTATAAAAGAGCTCCGCCAGAGGATTATCTTCACCATGCTGATGCTGGTTGTTTTCCGCATTGGAGCCCACGTGCCTGTGCCGGGAATCAACCCAGCGGTGATCGCCGAATTTTTCCAGGGGAATACGCTTTTTGGGTTTTATAATGTTATTGCCGGCGGCGCCCTGAAAAATTTTACAATATTTGCGATGGGGATTATGCCTTATATTAACGCTTCGATTATTATGAACCTGTTAACAGTTGTTATACCCCGGCTTAAGGAGTGGAGTGAAGAAGGGGTTGAAGGGCGCAAAAAGATGATCCAGCTGATACGCTATACTACCGTAGTTTTAGCTTTCCTACAGGCCACAGGGATAACCTTTGGCTTAATGCGCAATGCAGTCACAGATCAACGTCTTCCTGTTTACCTGGTAATTATTATTTCGTTGACAGCAGGCACTGCTTTTTTGATGTGGTTGGGAGAGTTGATTACAGAGAAAGGGATTGGCAACGGTATTTCACTGCTGATTTTTGCCGGTATTATTGCTGGTCTCCCTTCACAGGTGGGTATGACTATCGAGCTGTTACGTCTGGGTGAAGTTCATTTTCTAACGCTATTACCGATCCTTCTTGTCCTGATCGCACTGATTGTCGGTATTATTGCCCTGGAAATAGGCCGGAGACGTATTATAGTGCAGTATGCCAAAAGGGTGGTGGGCCGGCGCATGTATGGGGGGCAAAGTACGCATATTCCCCTGAAAGTGAACCAGGCAGGGGTTATTCCCGTGATTTTTGCTTCCGCGATTTTAATGTTTCCGGCTACAATTGAAATGTTTGTCCACCATCCGATCGCCCGGAATATTTCTGCAGCCTTAAGTTTTGGCACGTGGTTAAACACCGTCTTGTATGCCCTTTTTATCATCCTCTTCACCTTTTTTTACACAGCAATTCAGTTTGACCCTATGAAGGTGGCAGGGGATATCAAAAAATACGGGGGCTTTATCCCCGGTTTAAGGCCTGGGCGGCCCACAGCAGAATATTTGGGCAAGGTGTCCAGCCGGCTGACAGTGGTAGGGGCCTTTTCATTGGCTTTTATCTGTATTCTGCCAATAGGTTTACAAAATTTTACCCGCATCAACCTTATTTTTGGTGGGACATCTTTAATCATTATCGTTGGTGTGGCACTGGAAACGATGCGGCAGATAGAAAGCCATATGCTTATGCGAAACTACCAGGGATTTATGAAATAAGGAGGACATTGGGGATTGATTATCGTTAAGTCTCTGCAAGAGATTGACATTATGCGCCAGGCAGGGCGTGTTGTTGGGGAAACACTGCAAGAAATGGCCCGGGCTGTAAAACCAGGTTTGACTACCCTGCAGCTCGATACAATTGCCCGGCGTTGTATAGAAAAATTTGAAGCCGAACCGGCCTTTTTGGGTTACCAGGGTTTTCCTGCGACTATTTGTGCATCTCTAAACGAAGAGGTTGTGCACGGTATACCAGGTTCCAGGCGCCTAAAAGAAGGTGACATTATCAGCGTTGATGTCGGGGCCCGCCTGAAGGGCTATTACGCCGATGCGGCAGCCACATTCCCCGTGGGTAAAATTTCTTCCCAGGCCGAAAGCCTTTTGGAGGTAACCAGGAAGTCCCTTTACCAGGGGATTGAAAAAGCTATCCCGGGAAACCGTCTTTATGATATCTCGGCAGCTGTGCAGGCCTGTGCCGAGGCTGCAGGGTTTTCTGTTGTGCGCACCTATGTAGGCCATGGGATCGGCAGTGAGCTGCATGAAGAACCGCAAGTTCCCAACTTCGGCTCCCCAGGCAGGGGGCCTTTACTTGAACCGGGTATGGTTTTAGCTATCGAGCCGATGGTCAACGCTGGTGGCTGGGAAGTGGAAACCAAGAGGGATCAGTGGACAGTAGTGACCAAAGATGGCAGCCTCTCAGCACATTTTGAGCATACTGTAGCTATTTTGCAGGATGGCCCGGAAATTCTTACCTCTTTCTAGGGGGGAATAATAGTGCAGATGGAATTAGGGCAGGTAGTCAGATCGCTGGCGGGAAGGGATAAAGGAAAGCCCTATGTAATCATTGATATTATGGCAGGAGGTAGAGTTCTTTTGGTCGACGGGCGCATACGGACCGTTAACAAGCCAAAAAAGAAAAATATTAAACACCTGCAACCTTATCGCTGTGTTATCCCGGAAATCAAAGAGAGGATCCGGCTGGGCAACCTAAACGACAAAGCGGTGAGAAATGCACTGAATACTATCTTTCCAGTGGAGGATCAGGATTATAACCCGCCGTGCCTTTGGACCTTTTCAGCAAATGAATAGAGAAAGGGGGCCGGCCGGGTATGTCTAAAAAGAAAGATATAATAGAAGTGGAGGGGACGGTTGTGGAACCGTTACCCAACGCTATGTTCAGGGTAGAACTGAAAAACGGTGTGACAATCTTAGCACACGTTTCAGGTAAAATAAGGATGAATTTTATCCGCATTCTTTCGGGGGACCGTGTTTTGGTGGAATTATCGCCCTATGACCTAACCAGGGGACGCATCACCTACCGCTATAAATAGCATCAACCAGGGAAAAGGAGGCTAATCCATGAAGGTACGTCCGTCGGTAAAAGTTATGTGTGAAAAATGCAAAGTAATACGTCGCAAGAAAAAAGTAATGGTGATCTGTGAAAACCCCAAACACAAACAGGTCCAGGGTTAAACAGCCCCGGGGTGTCATCTTGCCCCCGGTGCTATTCAAGGTTGCCGTTAAAGGTTTATAGCAGGTGCCAATCTTTCCAGACAGGCCGGTTTTTCGGGCGGGAAGGTCCGGGTGCAGCCTTCCGGGTTTAGTGCAGCAGCCGGATCTGAAAAAGCAGCTTCAAGGGGGCCTGAAAGTGTATATTTATCTTATAAAGGGGTATTCTAGTTACGTTTAAGTATTTTTGGATAAAGCTGAAGAAGGGGGTGCCAAATTGGCCAGGATAGCAGGGGTCGATTTACCACGCGATAAAAGAGTGGCTGTGGCCTTGACCTATATTTACGGCATGGGGCGCAACAGGGCGCAACAGGCCTTGCGCTATACCAATATTAATCCTGATACCCGGATCAGAAACCTTACAGAAGAAGAAGTAAATAAATTAAGAGAATATATAGATAAAAATTATAAAGTTGAGGGAGACCTGCGGCGCGATATTACCATGAACATCAAGCGCCTGACAGAAATCAGCTCCTATCGGGGTATCCGTCATCGCCGGGGGTTACCGGTTAGAGGGCAGGCTACAAAAACCAACGCCCGGACAAGGAAAGGTCCCAAGAGAACTGTTGGGATCCGCCGGAGATAAACCGGGAATAACAGGGAGGGTTGAAAAAGGATGGCTAAAAGAAGGACTCCCCGGCAGCGGCGCCGGGAACGTAAAAATGTTGAATTCGGAATTGCTCATATCAAATCCAGTTTTAACAATACAGTGATTACCATTACAGATCTGCAGGGCAACAATATCTCCTGGTCCAGTGCCGGGGCGGCGGGCTTCAAAGGTTCGCGTAAATCCACACCCTTTGCAGCGCAGCTGGCCGCAGAATCGGCAGCGCGCATTGCTATGGAATCCGGCATGAGGCAGGTGGAGGTTTTTGTGAAGGGGCCCGGTGCCGGTCGGGAGGCAGCCATACGCTCTTTACAGGCTGCCGGTCTGGAGGTAAATCTTATCAAGGATGTTACGCCCATTCCCCACAACGGTTGCCGCCCGCCAAAGCGGCGCCGGGTTTAAAAAACTAAACTTTAATAGGAGGTGTCAGCACGAATATGGCCAGGTATTTAGAAGCTTCCTGCAAGCTTTGCCGGCGGGAGGGTACCAAACTTTATTTAAAGGGTGACAGATGCTATAGTGAAAAATGTGCCTTTACCCGCAAAGGGTACCCCCCCGGCCAGCATGGACGAAGAAGGCAAAAGGTATCTGAATATGGTTTACAGTTACGTGAAAAACAAAAAGCACGCCGTATTTACGGTGTATTGGAAAGACAGTTTAAACGCTATTTTAAAGAAGCAGACCGGCGCAAGGGCATTACCGGTGAAACACTGTTGCAAATGTTGGAAAGCCGGCTGGATAATATGGTTTACCGTATTGGTTTGGCGCGTTCCCGGGCAGATGCACGCCAGCTCATACGCCATGGCCATTTTTTAGTTAATGATCGCAAGGTAAATATACCATCTTACCTGACTAAACCCGGTGATGTTATTTCTGTACGGGAAAAAAGTAGAAAAAGCCCCTTTTTCAAAGAGATGGCGGAATGGGGAGCAGGTCAGGGAACAGTGAGTTGGCTAGAGGTGGATCGGGAAAAGATGAACGGCAAAATTATCCGTTTTCCCTCCCGGGAAGAACTGGACGTGCCGATCGCCGAACACCTGATCGTAGAGCTTTATTCGCGTTAAAATTTCCTGATTTATAGGAGGAAAAAATTTAGTGATTGAGATTGAAAAACCAAAAATAGAATGGGTTAGTAAAGACGAGGATACCTACGGCCATTTTGTAGTAGAACCCCTGGAAAGGGGTTATGGTATTACCTTGGGCAATTCATTGCGCCGTATTCTGCTTTCATCTTTGCCTGGTGCAGCGGTTACCAGCGTAAAAATAGAAGGGATCTTGCACGAATTTTCAACTATTCCCCATGTCCTGGAAGATACCCCGGAAATAATATTAAACCTGAAGGATCTGCGTATGAAAATTCATTCCTATGAACCGCAGGTGCTGATTGTCGATGCAGAAGGGCAGGGGGAAGTCCGGGCGGGCGACATCAGTGTACCGGCAGAGGTAGAAATTTTAAATCCCGAGCTGGTGATTGCCACACTGGAGGAAGGCGGCAAGCTCTATATGGAGATCACGGCCAGTGTTGGCCGGGGCTATGTGCCGGCCGAACGAAACAAGTTTCCCAACCAGCCAATCGGAGTCATACCGGTTGATTCTATTTTTACACCTATTCGCAAGGTTAATTTTAACGTGGAAGATACCAGGGTGGGACAGGTTACAGACTTTGATAAGCTGGCCCTGGATATCTGGACTGATGGCAGCATCAAAGCGGATGAAGCCCTCAGTTTGGGAGCTAAAATACTCAGCAAACACCTCAGCCTTTTTGTAAATTTCACAGAAGAAACAGAAGAAGTGGAAATGGACGCCGAAGAAGAAAAAGATAACATGGAAAAGGTTTTGGAGTTAACTGTCGAAGAACTTGATCTTTCCGTGCGTTCCTACAACTGTCTTAAACGGGCAGGGATTAATACTGTGCAGGAACTGATCCTTAGAACTGAAGAGGAAATGATGAAGGTGCGTAATTTAGGAAAAAAATCCCTGGAAGAAGTTCAAAACAAACTCACAGAGCTGGGGTTGGCCTTAAAAGAAGCAGAATAAACTGTAAAGTAGTTTTTTGGAAGGAGGTGGACCGGTTTCTACTGCTTACTAAATTTTAAATTGCATAGAAACCGGGATAAAAAATGAGCAATCGCAAGCTAAGTCGGAAAGCAGGCCCCCGCCGGGCGCTTTTGCGGAATTTGGTTACCTCTTTTATACTTGCCGAACGGATTGAAACTACCGAAGCCCGGGCCAAGGAGATCCAGGCCCACGCCGAAAAAATGATTACCCTGGCAAAAAGGGGAGATCTGCATGCCCGCAGACAAGCCCTTGCCTATATGTTGAACGAAGATGCCGTTACGAAATTGTTTGAAAATGTCGGCCCACGGTTTGAGGATCGGGCCGGCGGCTACACGCGCTTGCTAAAAAAAGGTAACCGCAGGGGCGACGGGGCACCCTTGGCTATTTTAGAGTTGGTATAAATGTATGAACAGGCGGCTAATCAATTGAAATATGGTCAGGGCATGGGTGAGCCTTGTGGAAACAATTATTGAATTAAAAAATGTAACCTTCGACTATTCTTCGGGAGGGCAGCCGGTCAGGGCTTTGGAAAACATCTCATTGGCAATCGGTAAGGGGGAATATCTGGCCCTCATCGGTGCAAACGGCTCCGGTAAATCTACCCTGGCGCGCCACCTGAATGCTTTATTATTGCCTGCCGCCGGTGAAGTTTGGGTTGATGGGTTTTTGACGTCACAGGAAGAACATACCTGGGAAATACGGCGCCGTGTGGGCATGGTTTTTCAAAACCCTGATAACCAGATTGTAGCTACCACCGTAGAAGAAGATGTAGCCTTCGGCCTGGAAAATTTGGGTGTGGAGACAAGCCAGATTATTGTAAGGGTGCAAAAGGCGTTGAAATTGGTAGGGCTGCAGGCTTTCAGAAACCACGCGCCACACCTCCTTTCCGGCGGGCAAAAACAAAGGTTGGCTATTGCCGGAGTACTGGCCATGTCCCCTCGCTGCCTGGTTTTGGATGAACCTACGGCTATGCTGGATCCCCGCGGTTCCCAAGAAGTTTTGGAAACGATCAAAAAAATGAACCGCCAGGAAGGTATTACGGTAGTTCACATCACACACTACCTGGAAGAAATTTTGGAAGCTGATCGCATCTTGGTTATGCACCAAGGCAAAATTGTGCAAAGCGGCCTGCCGGCAGCCATCTTTGCCGGAGAAACCAACCTGGAACAATTTGGCCTGGAAACCCCTACCATCCCCAAGCTGGCCCGCTTATTGCGTGCCGGCGGGCTGCAGGTACCCGCCCATGTGTTAGATGTAGGAGGGCTGGTTGACTTTTTGGGGGAAGGGTAGGCCCCGGCTAAAAATGAAGCCAGGCCCCAACAAGTTTAAGCTAAAAATAAACGGGTGGGTTTTTGATGTTCCTTGAAACCAAAAAACTTACGCATATTTATATGCCGGGAACCCCCTTTCAGGTGAAAGCCCTGCAGAACGTGACCTTAAGCATTAAACGGGGTGAATTTGTAGGTATAATTGGGGAAACCGGTTCTGGAAAATCCACCTTGGTTCAACATTTCAACGGCCTTTTAAAGCCCAGTTCCGGCCAAGTGTTCTTTGAAAGACACAATATCTGGCAAGCAGGGTTCAACCTGCAAAAATTGCGTTCCCGTGTTGCGCTTCTTTTTCAATTTCCGGAACACCAGCTCTTTGAAGAAACGGTTTTTAAGGATGTGGCTTTCGGGCCGCGCAACTTGGGTTTGGACGGAATGGAATTAAAAAAAAGGGTACGCCACAGCCTGCAAATAGTCGGGTTGGACTACGAAAATTATAAGGAACGTTCACCCCTTAACCTTAGCGGCGGGGAAAAAAGAAGAGTGGCTTTGGCAGGGATATTGGCTATGCAACCGGAAGTAATAATTTTGGATGAACCGACTGCAGGCATGGATCCTGCAGGCAGGCGGCATTTATTGGCGAAAATTAAAAAAATGCACAGGGAACAAAAGCTCACCATAATTTTGGTTACCCACAGCATGGAAGATGCTTCGCGCCTCGCTGAAAAGCTTTTTGTTTTTTCGCGCGGGGAAATGGTTTTGCAGGGTACGCCGGCAGAAGTTTTTAAATCTTCCGCGGTGGTTAAAGAAATTGGGCTCGAACTGCCCCCCCTGACAGAACTCTTGCAGAAATTAAAAACAGGCAAACATCATCTTTTAAAAACAGATCTTTTTTCAATAGAGGATGTCGGCAGAGAAATATTGCACCATTTTAAAAAGGATTGAAAGCTGTGCGCAGCATAACTTTAGGGCACTACCTGCCTGGTAGTTCTCTTCTGCATAAACTGGACCCCCGGGTAAAATTGATTACCCTTTTTATTTTGATTGCCGCCTTGTTTATGATCAAAAGTTTCCTGGGATTTGCAATTTTCTTTGTTTTTATCCTTATTGTTTTTTTCAGTGCGGGTCTGCCTTGGCGCTATTTTTTACGCGGCTTGAAGCCAATTTTTTTTATTGTCTTTTTTACAATTACCCTTCATTTTCTATTTACCAAAGGAGGGCGGGTCTATTGGCACTGGGGGCCGCTAACGGTGGAAGAAGCCGGGGTTTATTTCGGCACCTTTATGACGCTCAGGCTGATCCTGCTGGTTGTTACGACACTTTTAATCACATTGACCACCTCGCCCATTGCCTTTACCGACGGCATAGAATTTTTACTGCGCCCTTTGCGTGTTATCGGCGTGCCGGGCCATGAAATTGCCATGATGATGACCATTGCCCTAAGGTTTGTACCCACCTTAATGGAAGAAGGCGCCAAAATTCGCAATGCCCAAATGGCCCGCGGGGCAGATTTTGAAACAGGCAACGTTTTTCGCCGGGCCCGCAGCCTGGTTCCCTTGTTGGTCCCTCTTTTTATCAGCGCCTTTCGGCGTGCCGATGAATTGGCAGTGGCGATGGAAGCACGCTGTTACCGCGGGGGCATCAACCGCACTAAAATGAGGCAGTTACAAACCGGGCTGCTGGACTATTTTAGCCTGGTAACTGTTGCCGGTTTCACCCTGATGCTGATTTTAAGCGGCGTTTAGGCCCAAGGGATGCAATTTAATAAAAGTTTTTCATTTGCTGATTCCTGTGGAAGAAAGACTGCTATGAACGCAGATCTGAAAGCCGGGAGGCAGGTGAAGGCTGGGGTGCAGGTCGGCATTTTGTTCTTTGCCAGGCCGTTGCGGCCTGCAGCCTGCAGCTTCCAATTTGCAGCTTGCAGCGGCGGTTTATGGTGAAAGGTGATTCATTGTTGCAAAATTATATGCTTGTTCTTGCTTATGACGGTACCTGTTATCACGGTTTTCAGTTTCAAAAAAACGCCCTGACAGTACAGGAAGTATTGGAAAATAAATTAAGGAAAATTTATAAAAGGAAAATCAGGGTGGAGGTTGCCGGGCGGACAGATGCTGGTGTGCATGCCCGGGGGCAGGTTGTAAACCTGCTTGCGCCCCCGCTGCTGACCCCGTTGCAGCTGCTAAGGGCTTTAAACAGGATTTTACCGGCCGATATCGCTGTGCTGAAGGCCAAAACCGTCCCGCAGGGTTTTCACGTTCGGAGGGATGCCCAGGCCAAAATTTATACCTATACGATAGATAATGGCCGCATAGCAGATGTTTTCCAAAGGTATTATGCCTGGTATATCCATGCTCCTCTAAATACAGAAGCCATGCAAAAGGGTGCCCGTTTTTTGGTTGGCAAGCATGATTTTAAAGCTTTCCAGTCTGCAAACAGCATGGTTAAGACGACAGTACGCACTCTGTTTTCCCTGCAAGTAAAACAGGAAAATAATTTGTTCATTGTTTATTTCAAAGGAGATGGTTTTCTTTATAAAATGGTACGCAGTATCACCGGGACATTAGTAGATGTGGGACGATTAAAAATAGAGCCCCGGGAAGTTTTGGAGATACTAAAAAGTGGGGAACGCCGAAGAGCGGGAAGGACAGCACCGGCTAAGGGCCTGTGTCTGGAAAAAGTGCTTTACCAGGGTCCCTTGTACACTGGCGGAACTTGACGGGGTGCGGTTATTATAATAAAATAACCGTTGTAAACAGATGGAATATTGAATGTTGCAGGAAAGGAGGCTTGGGCCTGCCGAAATACCCCAAAGTTTATTTTTAATAAACAGGGCAGGCAAGGATATGCGCATAACCACCATGGCTAAAGAAAGTGAAATTAAACGCAACTGGTATCTGATCGATGCTGCCGGATTGCCCCTGGGCAGACTGGCCAGCGAAATTGCCAGGATCCTGCGGGGCAAGCATAAACCGATTTACACCCCCCATGTGGATACAGGCGATTTCGTAGTAGTCATTAACGCTGAACAGGTAGCATTAACCGGCAATAAACTGCAGCAAAAATATTATTATAGGCATTCCGGTTATCCCGGAGGTTTGAAAAAAACACGTTATGATGAATTGCTACAGAAAAATCCCGCCTTTGTTTTACAATTGGCCGTAAAAAGAATGTTACCCGCCAATCGTTTGGGCAGGGCTATGCTTAAAAAACTTAAGGTTTACGCCGGTTCTAAACATCCCCACCAGGCTCAGGGGCCTGTTGTCTGGGAAATAAACCCGAAAAGGGTTGTCGAACAATAAAATATCTGCTTAAAGAAGGGAGTGTAAGAGATTGACCCCAGTGCAATATCGTGGTACGGGTCGCAGGAAAAAATCAGTGGCCAGGGTGCGCCTGCTGCCGGGAGAGGGCAAGGTAGTGATCAACGACAGGGATCTTCAGGATTATTTTGGTATGGATACATTAATCGCCGAAGTTCGCCGCCCGCTGGAAACAACCGGCACTTTAAATAAGTTTGACGTTTTAGTCAAAGTGGAAGGCGGCGGTTTTACGGGCCAGGCCGGGGCCATCAGGCATGGTATCGCCAGAGCCCTTTTGGAAGCAGACGGGGAGCTCCGCCCTCTGTTAAAAAGGGAAGGTTTTCTAACGCGCGATCCCCGGATGAAAGAACGCAAGAAGTACGGTCTTAAAGGTGCACGTCGCGCGCCACAATTTTCCAAGCGTTAGTATTTGTCAACTTAAAAAAAGACAGGCAGTAAAGGCTGGCAAAACAAAAGGCCAGCTTTTTTGCTGGCTCAAACACGCCTGAAGCCCCTATAAATGAGCGTGATACTAACAAAAAGTATTTAAAAGCTTGGAAGAGGGGTGAATCTTCGGAATTGAGCAACTTTTCGGTAAATCTTGGTAGTTGTAAAATACTAAAAAGTTTATTATAATAAAGCTGAAAGGAAAGTTCAAAGACCGGAGAAGATCAATATGAACGTTACCCATTACCTGAAAGAAAAGTTAAAAAGTGGTACGGTGCATGTCACGTTTATCGATCCTATGCGGCAATCGCCGGAGGCGGCAGGGCGCTTGGCTCTTACAGCGCAGGAAGTTGGCAGTGATCTAATTTTAGTTGCCGGAATGAATGGTTTATCACAAAGAAACCTTCTTTCAACTGTCAAATGTATTCGTGAAAAAATATCCATACCTTTAATTTATTCCTCTGTCGGAGCTGAGGCTCTCTGCTTTTCTTTTGATGCCTTCTTTTTTGGCAGCCTTCTTAACTCTCAAAATTTTAACTACATTTGCGGCGGTCAGGCTAAAGCGGCATTAATTTTAAAAAGAATGGAATTGGAAACCATTCCTGTGGGCTACATTATGGTGGAACCGGGTTTAAAAATGGAAAAGGCAGCAAATGTTAAACTTGTGCCCAGGGATAATTATTGGATGGCGGCCAGTTATGCTGTAACAGCAGAGCTGCTTGGCATGCAATTTGTATACTTTGAAGCAGGCTTGAAAGCCGCCCAGCCGATCCCGGCAGGAATGATCCGCGCCGTAAAAAAGGAAATATCCATACCACTTATCGTCGGGGGGGGCATTCGTACAGCTATGGATGCCCGTCGTGTCAGGCAGGCCGGGGCTGAAATAGTGGTCACAGGTACAATTATTGAAAATGCTGGTTACCGGGAAAGATTACGCTCCATCCTTAGCGCCCTGAAAGACTAGCCCTGTGGCAGAACAACCTAAGCCCTGGACAGTATGCACAGTATCCAGGACGGTGTCCGGAAATGATCTGGGAAAAGGTATCAGGTTGGTCCGGAGAGGGTAGGTATCTGTTTTTTTAAACGCTGAAAATTACATCAGTAAAATAAGCAGCCTTTACAGGTTGCTTATTTTATGTAAAATGAATTCTTTTTACTGTAATAATTAATTTTTGAAGGAGTAAAAAGATTTTTGTTGAATTTTAAATAATAGATAGAAGGTAAGGAGGAAGGAAAATGATGCGCAGGGTATCCATGTTTTTGCTCTTATTTTTTGTATCATCTTTGTTGTTGGGCCTGGGCGGCTGTCTCGGTGTTGACGATGGTTCTGCCACCGTAACAGGTGATCAGGAAGGTGCGGTGCCGTCAAACTTACGTCCGGATAAATACTGGGGGGAAACCTGGAACGTAAAGGACAAGGAAAGCATTTTAGAGACAGATGCCGAACAAGCTGTTTTTAATGCTCACTGTTCCATAGATTACCGGGGTGAAAAGCCTGCAGAAAATGTACAGGTTATTATCAGCAGCCCGCTGACCAGCAAAATAATGGGCGCTCACCCGGCTGAAAGCTATGGCACGGTTCAGCCTGGTGAGACTATAGAATACCGTCTATTTGTCGAACGTTCCGGTTGGCAGGAACTAATTTCTGCAGGAACCTCTGCAGAAAACTTAAAAGAAGACTTTGCTGCTAATTCCTATGTTGAAGTTACCTGGTTGGACAGCGGGCAGGAATACAGCGCCAGGCTTTTTGACTGGAGCGAGGATGTTCAATAGGCTTTAAAGACAACAGGCTTTTAGGCTTTAAAAGCTGGAAACACCTTGATTCAAGAAATCATTCATTTGATTATTTTTTACTTACATGCGGTGGCGCCGAAAACCCAACAGATCTATAATTACCCAAAAACAGCAATACCCCTTACCGTTTTTTTGAACAGTAAGGGGTATTCTTATTTTGTTCGCGGTGTCAAGGGGCCGGTTCTCTTGGCACGTCTTTTGTGGCACCAGGGGCAGACAAACGGCTGAGAAAATTCACATTAGGCCGGGGCGGTTCTTAACTTGAACTTCAGCAGCTGTTGTTGGAAGATGTTAATTCCAGAACACAAAATATGGTAACTGTAAACTTAAACAGGCTTTTGGGGCATGCCGTTTTTCTGAAATGATAACGATCCTTTGCAGGGTTTTGCTGCTAAAATATAGAAAATAATAATGCAATGTGTATACTTTTTTACGTGAAGTTCAAGTTTGTGTGCTGCCGGTGTATACTGGTATATTCCTTTTATACTTTGCCGGTAGCCAGGGTTTTGATCAATATTTTGTTTATGGTATCAGTAATGGGTGCCAATATGTCTGCCAGGCAGAAAATAAGAATGTAAAGAAGGGATTAGTTTGGCCTCTATTCTAGACTTATGTAAACCAAAACCCGAGATTTTGGCGGGCACTTTTAATCCGGAGGTATTTACGGCTGCGCTGGGGCCTGTTATTGATTTTTATCGCGGGAACAAAGGCATTGCCGACAATCCCTACACCGATGCACAGTTTTTTTTCGCGGAAGCTACCTATCCCACCCAGGGGCTTTGTTCGGTTTTGGCGGAGGTGTTTGGACGCCTGAATGGTGATCTGACTGTACCGGCCATACATCGCCTGGAGACCGCTTTTGGCGGTGGGAAAACGCATGCGTTAATCGCTGCAGCTCACATCGCCTCTAAAGGAAGGGAGCTGCAGGAGGTCACCGCCGGCATTCTTTCCCCGGGGCTTCTTCCGGATCCCGGTTCCATTTCTGTAGTTGGAATAGGCGGTGAGGAAATTGAAGTACATAAACCCAGGGGTGAAGCGCTGACACCCTATACCCTTTGGGGCGAAATTGCCTACCAGGTCGGCGGCGAAAAACTTTACCGTGAAGTAGAGGCCGATGCCGGCTCTTATGCGGCCCCCGGGAAAATCTATTTTGAAAAGGTTTTTACCGGCCGCAAGGTTTTGATTATGCTGGACGAGCTGGCCCAATATGCGGCACGCCTGGAAGCTGCACGGCCAGACGGGGCCAACCAGCTGGCAGCCTTTTTAATGGCATTGCATGGTTACGCCCGTAACCGCGCTGACATTGCCATCCTGCTGACCCTGGCCAGCGCCGCTGATGCTTTTAGCAGACAGACACAGCGCCTGGCAGAGCTCATCAGTCAGGTTCGCGGCGATGAAGTTAGCGAAGATGACGCTCGGGGCATCGGCGAAAAGGCTGTCCGGGGTGTAGCCAGCGTTGTTGCTAGGGATGCAGTGCAAATTATCCCCGTACAAGCCGGTGAAATCTCTTCCGTACTGGCCAAGCGTCTTTTTGTTTTTGTAGATCGGGAAAAAGCCCGGTCTGTAGCCGATGAATATACGGAAATGTATTCCCGCAATTCTGCTTTACTGCCGGCTGAAGCAACCAGCAGTTATTTCAGGGATAGAATGCTGGCAAATTACCCTTTCCATCCTACTTTGGTGGATTTTTTAAACAACAAATTGGCTGATGCTGAAAATTTTCAGGGCACCCGGGGTGTGCTGAGGGTTTTGGCCCTGGCTGTGCGGAACTTATGGGAAAAACAGCAGCAGGTGCCGATGATCCATACCTGCCACCTGGATCTGCGTGCAGAGCGGGTGGCAAGTGAAATTTTGGGAAGAACCGGCAGTTCGGATTTGCTTCTTATTCTTAATGCTGATATTGGCGGGACCGATACCGGCACCTTGGAAGGCGGCCGCAGCAATGCCGAAACAGCAGATCACGACAACCCCCATCCCCAGGGTTATCCTTTCTACGAGTATACCTGGAAAACAGTTTTTTTGCACAGCCTTGTTGGCCGGGAGGAGGGTATTACCTCCAAAATACTGGGTATCACCGAGCTGGAAGCTATGTTTGCCGTTTCCTTTCCGGGTTTGACCCCTCACCAGGTGGGCAAGGCCCTGGAGAAAATCAGTGAAACCGCCTTTTATCTGCGTTTTGAACAAGGAAAATACTATGCCAGTAGAAACCCGACCATCAATAGTGTGCTGGCCAGTATCCGCAAAACAATTAAGGGTGAACAAATCGAAAATATGCTGAAGACAGCGGCGCGTAAGACTATCATTGCCGACAAAGGTACTTTTCATGTGGAACATGATGTAACCCAACCGGAACATCTTCCCGATGATAAAAACAAACCAGTGTTGGGCATTGTGTCCTTGGCGGTGGAAACCCTTGATGTAGAGGCGATGGTCACCACTAAGGGGGTTAACAGACCCCGTGAACGGCAAAATCTAGTCCTGTTGCTGGTGCCGGAAACAGTTGGCATAAAAAGTGAACACCAGCAGGCCATAGCCGGTGCGGATACAAAAATAAGGGAAAAACGGCAATGGATTCAGGATTTGGCCCGCCAGGTTTTAGCGATGCGGTTCCTGGTTGAAAAGCCGAAAAACTACGGGGTAGACCAGCAACGTTTGCAGGATGAAGATTTTCGGGAACGCCATGCTGAACGGGAACAGGCGTTAAATACGGCCGTAGCGAGCGTTTATACCGGTTTATATTATCCTGCTGCCGGCACCCATGTTGTACGCCGGGAACTTAAAACCGGCGGTGGAGAAGGCGGCGTTCCCTTCATTGAACAGATCTGTCAGATTTTGATTACAGATAGAAAACTGCTTACCGGCGAAAACACAACCCAGGAAGACCTGTTAAGCCTCAGCAAGCTTTTTTTCAGCGCGGCTGATACTGCCACCCTGGAACAGTTATGGTCAAACTTTTGTTGTAAGCGGGGCTGGCCGGTATTGGAAAGCTCTACCGCCTTCGGACAGATGATCAGGTCTGGGGTCCAAAAGGGAAGCTGGTGTGTTTTTCGTATGGGTAGCAAAGAAATGATAGTGCCGGAGGAACTTTATCACCGTGAAAACATAGTTCCTTTAAATGTTGCTTTGGCGGATAAGGGCTATAGTTTGATTACCCCCCAAGGTGCAAAACAGCGCGGTTGGATGGCGACGGTAAGGATAGATCCGGTAAAGATACGTACAGGCATAGATCAGATTATTGCCCAAAAAGGCCTGGCTACGCTGGAAAATATTACTGGTGAATTTACAGAACAATATGGTGAAGTGGAGGAAAAAGACCTTCAGGAG
>JBMNNQ010000056.1:0-8756 GCA_050942615.1 Dethiobacteria bacterium
TGATTTTGAAAAAACCGGCCCGGGTGTATGCCTACCACATCCTTTTGGACAATGAAGAAAAGGCCCAGGAAATAAGTGGACTTTTGGAAAAGGGTGCTGACTTTGAAGAAACAGGAAAAGAACATTCCCTGGACAGCCATGTGGAACTGGGTTCTATTGGGGCTCATGATTTTTATGATCCCATTTTTTTAGAGGCTGCCTTTAGTTTAAACCCCGGGGAGATCAGCAAACCGGTGGAAACGTCTTTCGGTTTTCATATTATTAAAATTACGGAAAAAGAGGAAGAAAAAGCGTTGGCATTCGAGGAAGTGAAGGAAGATGCACTGGAGCGAAAAAAACAGGAATTTTTTAATGAATACCTGCAAAATCTGATTCAGGAGGCCGAAATTGACATTTTACAGGACACTCCCCAGGAAATGCCTTCGGAAACCCCTGAAGAGCCGCCGGCAGTAGAAAATGAATAAAACCCCTCTCTTTAATAAATAATAGAAAAGAACTCTTAAGGTGATAAGAGTAAGTAAGGAGGGGAAAGATGAAAGCAACAGGTATCGTTCGCAGAATAGATGATCTAGGCCGCGTTGTCATTCCCAAGGAAATCAGACGAACCTTAAGGATACGTGAAGGGGACCCTCTGGAAATTTTTGTGGATCGTGATGGAGAAGTAATCTTAAAAAAATATTCTCCAATTAAAGAGCTGGGTGATTTTGCTCAGGAATATGCCGATTCCTTACACGAAGCCATGGGCCATATTGCCTGTATTGCCGACCGGGATACAATTATTGCCGTGGCTGGTGCTCCCAAAAAGGAATTCATCGACCGTGCCCTTAGCGACGCTGTTGAACAGGTAATGGAAACCAGAAAAAGTATCCTCATCAATGATACAAACCAACATGAATTTTACCAGGAAAGTGACGAAGAAAACCTTTCCAAGTTTCAGGCAGAGGCAATCGCGCCGATTATTTCTGAAGGGGATCCGATCGGTGCGGTGCTCATGGGTACCCGCAGTCCTGAAATAAAAATGTCAGATTTGGAACTGAAGCTGGTAGAAACTGCAGCAGGTTTTTTAGCTAAGCAAATGGAAGAGTAATGCCACCCCCGGCCTTTATAAAAATTGTTTGTTTTTCTTCACAAAGTAGTAACATCCTGTTACTACTTTTTTTATCGGATCAATACAATGTAGCAATGTGATATAATAAAGGAGATTTTTCCAGGAAAGGGGCCAGGGTATGTCTAAAAGCCAGTCCTTTGTAAAAGGTGCCTTGATTCTTACTGCCGCCGGCTTTCTTGTCCGTTTTATAGGGGCTGTGCTGCGCATCTATTTGGCGGCGGTGATGGGCAAGGAAGGCATCGGCCTTTACCAGATGGCTTACCCCATTTATACAACCCTTCTGGCAATTTCTTCAGCAGGCATACCGATTGCCATTTCCAAACTGGTGGCAGAAAATCTGGCTCACAGGGACTACCGTGGCGGTTACCGGGTTTTCAAGGTTTCCCTGCTGATTTTAACCTTTTTGGGCGGTGTTTTTTCCCTGCTCTTATATTTTGGCGCCGACTATTTTGCCCGCAATATTGCTAATGATCCCCGCGCCTACCTTCCCTTGGTGAGCATCTCGCCCGCTATTTTGCTGGTTACTGTCCTTTCAGCCCTGCGGGGTTATTTTCAGGGCCAGCAAAAAATGGTGCCTACCGCGATTTCACAAATAGTTGAACAGTTGGGCAGGGTGGGGGTTGTAATTGTTTTAGTTTACCTGCTGCTGCCCACCGGTTTGGAACATGCGGCGGCGGGGGCTGCGTTTGGAGCTGTGGCCGGGGCTTTTTGCGGGTTACTGGTTTTGCTTTATTATTTTTACCGGGAAAAGGGCGGTTATGCCCAAAAAATGCGCAGGCAGGCTGTGGAACGTTCGTTTCACCTGCGGGAAGTACTTTACCGTATTTTTGCACTGGCGGTACCGATTACCTTGGGGAGCCTGGTTACCCCCCTGATTAACATGATCGATCTCAGTGTTGTCAACCTGCGTCTGCCCGCTGCAGGATTTACCATGCGGGAGGCTACAGCTCTTTATGGGCAGCTGACCGGTATGGCCAGTTCAGTTGTCCAGTTCCCCTTAATTTTGACTATTTCCCTGGCAATGAGTTTGGTGCCGGCTATTTCAGAGGCGCAGGCCCTAAAAAACATTACCCGCGTGCGGGGAAGAATTGACTTGGCGATGCGTGTGACGCTTTATTTTAGTATTCCCGCCTCCTTTGGCCTGTTTGTTTTGGCAAAACCGACGACGATTGTTCTTTTCGGGGATGCCGGCGCGGCTTACCCCCTGGCAATGATGGCTTTTGGGTTGATTTTTCTGTCCCTGTATACCTCTACCACCGGCATTTTACAGGGGCTGGGGTATGTGATTGAACCGGTTAAGTACATGCTGCTCGGTGCGGCCCTGAAGTTTGTTTTAAGCTGGTTTATGACGGCCGATCCCCGTTTGCATATCGGGGGTGCGGCGCTGTCTACGGTCATCAGTTTTATGCTGGCTTCTTTTTTAAACATCAATAAGGTTAGCGCCGTTACTGGGTGGCGCCTTGATTTTAAGGAGCTAATTTTTAAACCATTGGCCGCAACAACAGTGATGTCCTTAGGGGTGTATTATAGTTACAATGTTGCCCTGGCTTTTTTGCCGTCAACACTGTCCGCAAGGTTTGTGCAGGCGCTGGCCCTGACAGCTGCTATTGCACTGGGACTGCTAATTTTTGTGGTTGCCCTCTTTTTGCTGGGGGGCATCTATGCCCGGGATTTACAGGCGATACCCCATTTGGGGGGACCTTTATTAAAAGTTGCCCGGCGCCTGAATTTAATTAAAAAAGAATATTAATCAAAAGTTTGCAGCTGTTTTGGCCGCAGGCTGCAGCAGGCGATAAAGTTATGATAATATGAATTAAAAGGCTTTGGTAATGTTTCCAGGTAAATTAGCGCTATAAGACGGGGGTTTTATATAATGTATGAATTATATTATGCCGGGCTGCTAAAATATTTAAAATCAGCAATGGAAGTATCTTTTTCCCGCGGCATCACCCTTTTTGATGCCCCTCACCTGGACGAACTTTATGATCCGCCGCGTGGCGAACTGCTGGTTATAAATTTTTACAGCAAGGGGCTCCTTTCCCGGGTCCGGGAACGCCTTTTAAATTTTTATCCCCCGCAGCACAACGTTAATGTTTTGCAGCCTGATGCCGGCGGGGATTTTTTTCTGGTGCAGTCGGGGCCTTTGGCACAACTGGAGTCCAGTGAAGATTTTAGCCAAGAGGCTTGCTTACATCTTTCACCACCGCCTTATTATTCCCTGGGTGAAATGGCCGCTATTGTCAAGCAGTTGCGTGCTCCCGGGGGTTGCCCCTGGGACCGGCAGCAGGATCATTTTTCCCTGAAATCCTGCCTGTTGGAAGAAACCTATGAAGTGTTGGAGGCCATTAACAGGCAGGTTCCCCGGGAACTTTGTGAAGAGCTGGGGGACGTGCTGCTGCAGGTAGTCTTTCACAGTGTGCTGGCTGCGGAAGAAAATGATTTTTCCCTTTGGCAGGTTGTTGATGGCCTGGCCCGTAAAATACGCCGTCGCCATCCTCATGTTTTTCAAAATGAAAAGGTTGCCAGCGTGGCTGAAGTGAAGATGAAATGGCAGGAGATTAAACAACTGGAAAGAGGCGGTGCAAAAACCGATCGCTTTGCCCTGCCTGCAGAACTGTCTGCCCTGATGAAGGCCCAAAAGGTGCAGAAAAAAGCAGCGGAAGTGGGTTTTGACTGGCCGGAAATTGACGGTGTTTTGGAAAAGGTGCAGGAAGAGGCCCGGGAGCTAAGTGCTGCGCGAAAAACCGGGGATCGTTTACAAATAGAAGAGGAGATCGGCGATCTGTTTTTTGCATTGGTAAACTTGACGCGGTTTTTGGATATAAATGCAGAAATAGCACTAAACCTTACCGTAGACAAATTTATCCGCCGTTTTCGCTATATTGAAGCACAGGTTGACCGGCAGGGGGGTAATTTTGCAAACTTTTCCCTTTCTGAACTTGACGGCTGGTGGGAAGAAGCTAAAAAATTGGAGGGGAAAGGTCCTTTGCGGAAAGGGTAATGTAGTACAAAAGAATGTATTATATTTTTGGCTTGGTTTATCCTAATAAAGCTTAAATAAAAATAGGAGAAAAACCTTGTCTGAAAAAAAAACCATGATCCTGATTCTCAGCACGGTCCCCTTTTTGATGGTTTTGGGAAATTCCATGTTGATTCCCGAATTCCCCACCATTAAAACAGAGCTGCAGCTCAGCGGGTTGCAAGTGGGACTGCTGATTACTTTCTTTTCAGCGCCGGCCGCCTTGGTGATTCCTTTTTTGGGCTACCTTTCTGATCGCATTGGCAGAAAAATAATTATTGTGCCCAGCCTGCTCCTTTATGGCCTGGGGGGGGCCATAGCCGGGTTTGCAGCTGCATTCCTCAGCAACCCCTATTTTTTGATTTTGGGGGGCAGGGTTGTCCAGGGCTTGGGTGCTGCGGGAACAGCCCCTATCGCTATGGCTTTGGCCGGGGATTTGTTTCAAACCAGAGAACGCAGTGAAAGCATGGGCATTTTAGAGGCGGCCAACGGGATAGGCAAAGTATTAAGCCCCATCATCGGGTCTGCGGTGGCCTTGATTGTCTGGTATGCGCTGTTTTTTTCCTATGCCTTGTTGTCCTTGCCGGTGGCCCTGTTGATCTGGTTTTTTGTGCAGGAACCGGCAGGTGAACGGGAAAAAGAAACCTTTAGAAATTACCTGCAAACTATAGCTTCAATCTTTGAGGAAAAAGGGGTATCCTTGTTTTTTAACTTTTTGGGCGGACTGGTCGTCTTGTTTATTCTTTTTGGGGTCCTTTCCTATATTTCTGATCTACTGGTTTCTGAGTTTCACCTGGGAGGTATAAAAAAGGGGCTGCTTTTATCTGTGCCCCTGCTGACGATGTCTATCACCGCTTACCTGACCGGTCTGTACTTAAAACAGAAAGACCGGTTTTTTAAACTGTCCTACTTTATTGGTTTAATGGTTGTGGGCATTGCCATGGGTATTTTGCCTTTGTGCTGCCATAATCTTTTTGTTTTCCCGCTGATTTTGGGTTTGCTCGGCCTGGGCAGCGGGCTGGTACTGCCGGCCGTGAACACGATGGTTACCAGTGCGGCCCAAAGTGAACAAAGGGGTGGCATTACTTCGTTGTATGGCAGTGTGCGCTTTGCTGGTGTGGCTTTGGGCCCCCCGGCCTTTGCCCTTCTGCAGGAGGTAAGCGTTTCTTTCATGTTTTTGGGCAGCGGGGGTTTGGCGCTGGCGGCAGGAATCCTGGGTTTTTTGCTGATTCACGAAAAGGCTGTTTTGCGGCCGGCGGGGGGGTCGGCCGGGGCCTGAACCCAGTGTGGTTAAAAAAGCCGGGGTTCCCTTGTTGTTATGCTGAAGGTTCAGGCGGCGAAAATAACAGCCAAAATGATCTTGTTTGTTGTTCAGCAAGCCCGGGCAGGTTGCAAACAACCATATAAGATTGAAAACAAAAAGATAGAAAACAATTTTCAAGAACACCTTGAAATCTCCCCTCCACCCCTGCAGGTTTTTAAATTTTTGCCTTTGAAAAACACCCTATTTTAAAAGTCGTTTCCTGTTGCAAAAAAATGCAACAGGAATGCTTTTTTAGGTAACCCCCGGCAAATTATATAAAATCTCCAATATGGAATAGGTATATTGTTTAACGGCAAAACAGCTTGCATAAATAAAGGAAAAAAGCTGTTAATCCGCCTGCCATTAAAGGCCCTACCGGCACTCCCTTCAAAAAAACGATACCGATCATGGAGCCGATCACCAGGCCAAAGATAATCTGGGGCTGGCTGTCTAACAGGGTTAGCCCCATACCGTTTAGCCTGGTAGCGATGATGCCACCGGCGATGGCCAAGATACCGGGGAGGGAACTGAAAGTCATGATTATTTCCCGGGCAGCCACCCTTTCTTGTGCAAGGGGCACCAAAACAGCGAGCATTAGGAAAAAAAGGCCAATTTCCAGGCCCCGTTCCCCCAAAAAGGGAAGCAGGCTTTTAACGTTACATAGCTTTACCAGTAACAAAAGGCCGGCAGCCAGGGTCAAGGGATCGGAACGGGCAGCCAACCCCAGTAAAAAAATTAGAAGGATAAAAATAAGCCCATACATGGCTCTGCCCCTTTAGAAAGATATTCACCCCATTATATGTCTGGAAATTGCCAGATAGAATTTACAGGCTGTAAACGGGCCGGGGTTGATTCAAAGGGGCTTCAGAAAAGCCCAGGGGGCGTCATCCTAACCGGTTTATACCTTAACCGGAAGCAGGAACCTCCCTGTATTGTTTATTATTTTGTGGCAGTGAAAGTTTAAAGGTATCGGCCCGCATGCCGGTGCGCAGGGTTTCAAGGGCTAGAACCTCATTGGTGGCAATGTTTCCCAAGCTTACGTTGGGTCCCAGAAGGGTAATAAAATTAACCTGTTGCTTTTTTAATGGTGCCTCCCAGATAATCTGTTCGTGCAAGGTGGCGGTTTTAAAGAGCAGTTCATCCACCTTTTCCTGTTCAATATCTCCCTGTGTGTTGAAGAAGGTTACATTTTTACCCGATTCCCGGGCCTCCAGGATGACCTTTGCGGCTCCCTCTTCCAAATCCCTCTTAATTTGTGCTGCCACCTGTTCGGGATCAAAAAACACCCCGGCTTCCTTTTTCCCTATTTCCGTCAGTACGATCAGGCCTTCTGCCCTGGCTGATTTAATGATTGAGCTGCGTTGTTTGGGGGAAAGCTCGATCGTGCCTTCAGATACCTCCAGAGTGGTGAAGCCCAGTTCCCGGGTCTTGTTGAGGAAAGGTGCCAACTTGCCCTGTGCAAAGGCCACTTCTGTAAAGGTACCGCCCGGATAAACCCGAATATGAAAGGAATGAATCAGTTCAATTTTCTTTTTCAGGAGGGCGGGTTCATAAAGCACAGAGGTACCAAAACCTAATTTCCAATAATCTATGTATGCAGCACACATTTCTAAAAGATCCTGCGTTTCCCGCAGGCCTATTCCCTTGTCCAGGATCATGGTCAAACCTATTTGGCGTGGTTTGGCGCAGCGGCCCTGAAGGGGGAAGGAAAAATCAAGTCCCCAGCCGTTTGTATTTTTTTCCTTCTGCAAGCTGTCTCGCTCCTTTGTCCGGTAGTTTTTTATCCTATGCTGCAGTGCAGAAAAAAGTTACCTCCAGGTGTTAACCCTTGAATGCCGGCTGTTTGGGCGCCGATCGCTCTGCTTGGCGCTGATCCCTGAAGCGTTTACCGCAGCCGCCGCCGGAAAAAAGCGGGAATAACTTTGGGCCGCGGTGTGTTGTTGTTGCGGCCGCTGTTGCCGCCTGCGCTCAAAAGGGTTTTTTTTAAAGTAGGCGGGTTCCTGTTCAGCCTATTTTTGTATAAATAAAATGCGGCGGTGTACACTAGCATTAACCAAAAGGTACGTTAACGGTTTGAAAAACAGGCGTTAACAACAGTTTAAGATTTTTGCAGCCAGGGGGTTTTATGATGTCTTCCTATCGGGAATTCTTTAAAAAACACGGTGCCCTTGTTTTGGGGTTTTTATTAGTTGTTGCCTTCTTCGTCGGTTTCCAGTTACATGTGCGCGCTTCGAAAGATCCTGCCATACCGTCGGCCATAGATCGGGGCGAAAGAAAGGAGCCGCTTATTTCTGTCTATATCAAGGAAGAGGATTTGGTGCAGGAAATGCCCATCGAAGATTATGTGGCCGGGGTAGTGGCCGGTGAAATGGAGCCTGACTGGCCCCTGGAGGCCTTGGCTGCCCAGGCCATTTTGGCCCGTACTTTTACCCTGCAAAAAATTGCCGAGTCTGGCGGGGTTCCGGCGCGTAACGCCCATGCCTCCACTGATATTGAAGAGTTTCAGGCCTACAGTGCTGAAAGGGTGAATGCCAAGGTAAAAGAGGCGGTTCGTTTAACACGCGGCCTGGCAGCGTGTTATAGGAATGAATTCATCAGGGCCTGGTTTCATGCTTATGCGGGCCCGCGGACAGCGCTGGCCAATGAAGGTTTGGCTTTTAAATTTAATCCCCCCTATATTTGTTCTGTGGAGGGCCTTGGTAAAAAAATTATTTCACAGGAAGAGGGAAACTGGTCGGCTGTTTTTGATCTGGAAGAAGTACGGGAGGCCGTTCAGGAAGCCACTGGTGTAGATCCGGGGGATGTAAACGTGGTTAAGATTGCAAAATACGGTCCTTCCGGCAGGGCAGCCACCATTTTGGTTAATGAGCAAAAAGTGTCCGGTCCTGCCTTTCGCCTGGCTTTGGGCAGCACGGAAATGCGTTCCACCCTTATAGAAAAAATTGAACTGGATGAAGACTGCCTGCAAATGTCCGGCACGGGCTATGGGCACGGGGTAGGTCTTTGTCAGTGGGGTGCCCGGGCCATGGCTGCCGAGGGGAAGTCCCCGGAAGAAATTGTAGAATATTTTTATAAAAATGTGCGCCTGCTTTCTTTGTGGGACTAGGATGAGGAATATTTTGCCGGCCCCTCCCGTATAATGGTTCAAGGAGGAGAGGTTGGCCATGGAAGATAACAAATATCTTTCCAAACAGCAGCTGGGGCGTCACCGGTTGGTGATTGACAACAGGGAAAGGCTTGAAATTACCGGGGTCTTAAACGTTGACAGTTTTGATGATCAGGAAATTGTTTTGGAAACGGAACAGGGCCTGTTGGCCATGCGCGGT
>JBMNNQ010000057.1:0-8317 GCA_050942615.1 Dethiobacteria bacterium
ACCGGGTCTTACTTGTTGCTACCGGGGCCTTGCACAGCCCCACCACCTTTATGCAAAGGGAAAGCATTCCGGCCATTGCACATGCTCTTGCGTTAGAAATATGAAGTGAAATAAAGGGGAAATATTGTGGGAAGCTATTTTACTGCTTTTTTAATCGGCGGACTTATTTGTGTAGTAGGCCAGTTACTTTTTGACTTAACTCCCTTTACCCCCGGTCATATCTTATCCGGTTTTGTAGTTGCCGGAGGCGTTTTGGGGGGGCTGGGGATTTATGATAGACTGATCGATTTTGCCGGTGCCGGGGCCCTGCTGCCCATTGCCAGTTTCGGTAATTCCCTGGCCAAAGGGGCCATGCTCGAGGCGGCCCGTACAGGCATCGTAGGTATTTTAACGGGAATGTTTGAACTTACTTCTTCCGGTATAACATCAGCCATCGTTTTCGGCTTTTTTATGGCCATGTTTTTTAAACCAAAAGGCTAGAGCACTATTTACATTTAATGAAAATTAATATTAGTTATTATTTCTATAAACCTGAATAACACCAAAGGAAGCAATCATGCAGCTAAAAACGGAAAAAAAAACACCTGTTTTCCCCAAGTTGGCAGACAATGTTGACTTTGTTTCCCACAGGCTGGGCCTGGATATCAGTTTTGATATTATTTTAAGAGAATTCCAAATCGGTTCTAAAAAAGCAGCCTTTCTATTTATTGATGGTTTTGCCAATGCAGACGTTATCACCCTGATTATGCAAACCCTTCTGGCGGCAAACCAAAGGGAGATCGTCCCGCATACGTTGGAAAAAGTGGCCGCCAAATTGTTGCCTTATGGGGAAATAGAACAGGCAGATGATCTTGACGAAATAGTTAATGAAACCTTGGCCGGCCCGCTGATCCTGTTCATTGACGGTGAACGACAAGCCCTGATTATTGATACCCGGCAATACCCGGCACGGGAACCGGAAGAAGCCGACATTGAAAAGGTAACACGTGGCTCAAGGGATGGGTTTGTAGAAACCCTGCTTTTTAACCTGACCCTCATCCGTAGAAGAATCAGGGATCCGGGGCTGCGGGCAGAAAATATAAAAATAGGCAAGCGCTCACAAACAGAGGTAGCCCTGGTTTATATTGAAGATATTGTAAACCCTGAAATTTTAAAGAAAATCAGGGGGGCCCTTTTAAACATTGACATTGACGGCTTGCCAATGGCCGAAAAATCTGTTGAGGAATTTATTACTGCAGATCATTGGAATCCCTTTCCAGAGGTACGCTATACTGAAAGACCGGATGTAGCAGCCATACATCTGCTTGAAGGTCATGTCTGTATTATCGTGGATACTTCACCTTCTGTTATGATTGCGCCGGTAACATATTTTCACCACCTCCAGCACGCCGAAGAATTCAGGCACAATCCTTTTGTGGGTGTTTATATCCGCGGGGTGCGCCTGTTGGGGGTTTTTGTTTCTATTTTTTTAGTGCCCCTCTGGTTGCTGGCAGTTGATTACAAGGGTTTTTTACCGCAAAGTTTACAGTTTATCGGCCCCAAGGAAACTTCAGTACTGCCGCTGTTATTACAATTTCTTTTGGCCAACGTAGGCCTGGACCTGCTGCGGTTGGCCAGTGTGCATACACCTTCCCCCTTGGCTACAGCGCTGGGCCTGGTGGGGGCCTTGTTGATCGGTGATATTGCTGTTAATGTCGGTTTTTTTGTACCAGAGGTTTTACTTTATATATCCCTGGTTGCGATTGGCATGTTTGCTACACCCAGTTGGGAGCTGAGCCTGGCCAATAGAATGATCCATATTTTTCTGCTTTTATGCACCGGCTTAGGAAAAATATACGGGTTTGCCGTAGGTTTGTTCGTTGTTTTAATCAGGTTGGCTACAACCCGTTCCTTTGGCGTTCCCTACCTCTGGCCTCTCATTCCGTTTAACGGTCCTGCTTTGGTGAATGTTTTGTTAAGAAAACCGGCGCCTTTAAAAAAATTAAGGCCTTCCTTTTTAAGAACCAAAGATGTGGATACCTCAGGCACCAATAAAGAATAAAGCTCGCCAATAAGGAAAACACCTGAAAAGGTCCTAATATTTACATATTTTCACTGTCAATTACCTAATATTCCCTGGGAAATACCATGTATTCCCTGGGAATTTCCAATAATCCCCTGGGAACACCCTTTGTCTGCTTTTATTATATTTAAAAACAAGTCTTCAAGGATACGGCAGCAGATTATTTAAATGATTGTTATTTTATGGTATGATAGGGTAGCTAATTGAAAAAGTATATTTAAAGGAAACAGTTTTATGACAAATTTGCTCCCCTTATTCCATACAGTTCTTTCTAAAAAAACACATGCCCTGATTTATATGCTGGGCTATTGGTCACAAAAAAATATGTTTAAAATATATGGAGTAGGCGGTTTTGTCAGAGACTTAATTTTGGGCCGGGAAAACCGTACCATCAACCTGCTGGTAGAAGGTTCTGCGGTAGAATTTGCCAGGAGCCTGCAACAAATATGGCCCGCCAGCCGGCTGCAATGTAACGAAAAGCATGGTCTGGCCAAACTGTTCTTGCCTGATGAAATGGTATTTGATATGGTTACAGCAAGAAAAGAGCTGTTTAGCCTTGCAGATACACTATCCACCCGGCAGCTGACTTTAAAAAACAACCTTTATAATAAAAATTTTACGATTAACACCCTGGCTTGCGCCTTTAACCCCCTGGAATTCGGACATCTTTATGATTATTTTGGAGGTAAAAGCGACTTAGAAGCAGGAGTGATCAGGGTTCTTTATAAACTCAGCTTTGTAGATGATCCTCTCCGCATTCTGCAGGCTGTCCGCCTGGAACAAAGATTTGGTTTTAAAATTGAAGAAGAAACGGCGGCTTTGTTGCACAGGGCACGGGCAAGGCGCCTCCTGAAAAAAATCAGCAAAGAAAAACTTTACAATGAAATCAGGCTGGTTTTCTGGGAACCGTCACCCCTGAAGGTTTTAATACGGCTCCAAGAACTGCACCTCTTCGGGACATTATTTCCCCGCCTGGTTTTAAACAGGGCAACAAAGGCCCGGCTGCAACAGCTTGAACAGGTTTTAACCAAACTACAGGGAAAAACATGGGGAACCGGTTTAAACCGCTTTGTTCTTTTCCTTTCAGCCTTTTTCAGTGAAATATCCTGGCATGATCTCCAATATCTTGGTGACTGCATGCGTCTGAAGCGTAATGAACGCTTACAGATAAATTTCATCCATGAAAATATCCGGCCGGTTTTGGCGCAGCTGCAGCTTCCCCATCTGAGCCCGTCACACCTTTATTATCTGCTTAAAGGGATGCCCACAGAAGGCCTGGTCCTGATGATGGCTCTGACCACCGGACCCAGGGTGAACGAACGAATTTTATTTTTCCAGGAACATCTCAGCCCCAAAAAACCTGTTTTAAAAATGGCTGATCTGCTGGAAAAAGGTTTAAAACCCGGGCCACTTTTAAGTCATCTCTTCCAAGACCTGCAGGCAGCTGTATTAGAGAATAAAATTAAGGGCAGGAAAGAAGAGCTGGCCTTTATAGATACTTTACTGGCACAAAATAATTACTTGCCGGAATAGGAGGGGGTAAATATGCCTTTTTCCCTTGCGGACATGCTGGCCCGCATACCCGCCTTGTTAATCGCTTTATCATTTCATGAATATGCACATGCCCGGATGGCCTATGCCTGGGGCGATCCCACAGCCAAATATGAAGGGCGGTTAACCCTGAACCCCTTGGCCCATCTGGATCCCCTGGGCTTGCTGATGTTGCTGGTGGTGCGTTTTGGCTGGGCACGGCCGGTCCCCATCAATCCTTTTTATTTCAGGGATCGCCGTAAAGGCCTTTTCTGGGTTTCACTGGCAGGGCCGGGAATGAACCTGTTACTTGGATTGGCAGCAACCTTTTTATGGGTTTTGATCAGAGGGCGGGGGTATTTTATCGTAGACAGCATTTTGTATTACCTGGTCATCTATAATGTTTTTTTAGCTATTTTTAATATCATTCCCTTGCCGCCCCTGGACGGTTCAAAAATACTGGCGGCCCTGTTGCCGTCGCATCTGCTATATTATTACCAGGCCATCGAACCCTACGGACCATTCTTACTCATTTTCCTGCTATTTTTTGGCAGGTTGTCCTATTTACTGGTCCCCGTAGCCAACGCAATTATCAATTTATATACAACTTTGGTCCTGTTTTTGGTTAAACCGCTGCTGACATTGTTTCTTTAAAAAACCGGCTTGTTTTACCGAAAGGATTGTGATACACGTGACAGCAAAAACAAAAAAAGGTGTTATTCTTAGCGGAATGAGGCCCACCGGTAAATTACACCTGGGCAATTTATTTGGTGCTCTGGAAAACTGGGTCCGGCTGCAGGAACATTACCATTGTTTTTTTTGTATTGTAGACTGGCATGCCTTGACTACAGCCTACGAAAACCCGGCCGACGTTCAAAAAAACAGCAGGGAAATGCTCCTGGACTGGCTTAGCTGCGGTATAGATCCTGACAAGGCGGTGATTTTCCGCCAATCTGATGTTAAAGAACATGCAGAACTGCACCTGTTGCTTTCCATGTTAACGCCCCTTTCCTGGCTGGAACGTGTTCCCACCTATAAGGAACAGCAACAGCAGCTAACCGGACGCAATCTGTCCACCTACGGGTTTTTAGGATACCCTCTTTTGCAGGCTGCAGATATCCTGCTTTATAAGGCTGATGTTGTACCTGTGGGGGAAGATCAGGCTCCCCATATTGAATTTACCCGTGAAGTAGCCCGCCGTTTCAACTACCTGTATGAGGAAAAAATTTTTCCCGAACCGGCTACCATGCTCACTAAATATAAAGTTGTACCGGGCATTGATAACCGCAAGATGAGCAAAAGCTATGACAATGTAATTGAAATTTCCCTTGCACCACAGGAAATCCCGGCACGGGTCAGAAGGATGATTACCGATCCGGGGCGCATCAGGAAAGACGACCCGGGAAACCCCGCGGTTTGCAGCATCTATGCTTTTCACCGCATCTTCAACCCGGATGAATTGGAGAAAATCGCTGCAGCCTGCCAAAAAGGGGAAATAGGGTGCGTGGAATGTAAAAATAATCTTGCGGCTGTGATGCAGCAGCACCTGGAACCTTTTTATCTGCAAAGGCGTGCCCTGGAAGAAAACCCCGGCAGGCTGCAGGAAATTTTAGCCGCAGGGCGTAAAAAAGCACAGACAGTTGCCCGCGAAACGATGGAGGAAGTCCGTTCTGCCATGGGATTGACATCATCTTAATAAAATCAAATAACCGGGTGAAAATTTTTGATGAACATTATTAAACCAGAAGAAAATACAGTAAAAGGGCATTGCCATATCCTGCTGCCTATTTTTGAAGGCCCTTTTGATCTTCTTTTTTACCTGGTGCACAAAGAAAAGCTGGACATTCATGCCATACCTTTGGGCGAGATTACACAGCAGTACCTGGGGTATTTGCAATCTATGCAAAAAATGCAGGTTGAACTGGCGGGCGAATTTTTAGTGATGGCTGCCTCCCTGCTCTGTCTGAAATCACGTCTCTTGCTGCCCCAACCGCCCCGTTTCTTAGCGGGGGAGGAAGAAGACACATTTTTTTTTGGTTCCAAAGAAGAGCTGGTGCAAAGCCTGCTGAACTACAAGCGTTTTAAGCAGGCGGCTGCAGTCCTGGGGGAACGCAAAAACCGGCAGGAAAGAATCTATTTAAGACCTGCCGACCAGAGCAGCTGCCCTTTGGAAAAAAAGTATCCTCCTGTTTGCTCTGCTGACCCGGAAAGCTTGAAAAAAGCCTGGCTGGGCTTAAAACTGAAACAAAAAAACAAAACGGCAGTCAACAAAACAAAAGCTATTATTTCTGCCCCTAAAACCCACTTTATCAGTATTTTAAGGTGGGTTGTCACTTCTATACGCCAAAACACCTTTTTTAACAGTTTTTTGGACGATTTCGGCCGGGAAAGGACCAAGGAGGAACTTGTTTCCATCTTCACCCTTTTTTTGGAGCTGGCCCGGCGGGGAAGGCTTTCCTTACAACAAGAAAAGGCTTTTAGCCGTATCCGCATCTTAAAACCTTTTAGGAAAAGGAGGTAAAAACACATGCCGCCCCCCAAAACAGAACAACGGCCGACAACGACAGCCCTTCTTGAAGCAGCCCTTTTTTTAAGCCAGGAGGCTTTACCGCTAAAAAAACTGGTGGAGATCTGCGCTGTAAATTTAAAAGAGGTTAAAGATTCCCTGAAAGAAATTGAAAAGGAACTGCTAAAAGCTGAACGGGGCCTGGTCCTTTTGGAAACGCCGGGGGGATACCGGCTGGGAACAAAACCTGAAACAGCAGCTTATCTGGAAAAAATCCAAGAAGAAGAAAATGTGGAAACCTCTCTGTCAGAAGCTGCCCTGGAAACTTTGGCGATCATTGCCCTTAAGCAACCTGTAACCAGAATAGAAATCGAGAAAATTCGTGGTGTAGGCGCCGGGGGCGTGCTGGAAAACCTGCTTAAAAGAAACCTGATTAACGTTACAGGGCGCAGGGAAAGCCTGGGCAGGCCTTTACTATATGGGGTTACAGCAGCGTTCATGCAACATTTTGGCTTAAAAGACTTAAAAGAACTGCAGGAGGAACTGGAAAACATTAATCCCTGACTGCCGGTGACTGCAGCCCAGGTTACCCGGCAACCGCCGGTTTTAATTATAATTTTTTCCTGAAAATGGGGAAACTAAATAGAAAGACTTTCATCCAGAGCGGGTGTTTATGATGTTTACTGCAATAACATCTTTGTTAAAGTCATTCTATTTCTGGTTTCCTTTTTTGTTCGTTTTTTTACTCTTTTTCTTACCGTTTAAAATACGCATATCATTTGATAATTTGCGGCAAGATAAAAGTATCTCTTTACAACTGATTGTTTTCCTTTGGGGAAAGGCAACACTTTTTAAACTGCAAAGAAATTTCCCGGCGGGCCTTAAAACCACCTATTTTGCAGAATTGGCCGGCACCTTGACGGCGGAAAAAAGCGGCTGGCAGAAAGACAGTAAAAAAAGTTTGCAAAAAATATCCTTGCTGGTCTTTGATTTCATGCAGGCTGTGGTATGGAGAAAGTTCGCTTTAAAGGTTAGGTTGGGCACCGGCGATGCAGCCTGGACGGCACTTTTAACAGGTTTTTTACGTTATCTTTCCGGCCGGGGTTCCCCGCATATCCTGCGCCTTCTAACCTTTGAAAAAGACAGCAGGCCGTTTTTTTTGGTTTATCCTGCATTCCAGGATCAAGAATTTGTTTTTCTTTTAACCACAGAATTTACGGCCGGCGGTTTAAAAATCATCTATTATACCGTGCGGATCTTTTGGGAAATTTCTGTGTGCTATCAAAATATAATTTTACGGAGGCGGTTCAAAAATGGCAGAGCATCCCATCCAGGGTTTGATGATTACAGCTATGGAAAATCTCAGGGAAATGGCTGATGTCACAAAGGTAGTCGGGGACGCCGTAGAAACCCCTGACGGCCATGTCATCATACCAGTTTCCAAAGTAACACTTGGTTTTGTAACCGGCGGTTCAGAATTTGAATCTATCGATGCTGAAGGTCAGGCGCAGGGCCAACAAGACAGTTTTCCGTTCGGCGGGGGCAGCGGTGGAGGGGTTACCATCCGGCCGATGGCGTTTTTAATTGTCGGCCCGGAAGAAGTGCGGCTTTTACCGGTAGATCGCAGTGCAATTTTTGATCGTTTGGTAGATCTGGCCCCCCAGGTTTTAAAACATATCCAGGAATTACTGCAGCCGGAAAACATAAAATAAAACCTTTACGAATAAATATCGTTAAAGAGTTTATTTTTTTCCACAACTAAATAATTAGAATGCGGTGGGGAGCAAATGTTCAAGAAGTTTCTGGTTGCTGTTATTTCTTGCCTGCTGAGTCTGAACTTTATATTACTTCCGGCAGAGATGACCGGGGCGGAGACGCCAAAAACCCTCCCGGCGCTGCCGGAAATTTCTGCAGAGGCTGCTGTAATTTTAGACTGGAACAGCGGCAGACTTCTTTATGCCAAAAACCCTCATTTACCCCGGCCAATGGCCAGTACGACCAAAATAATGACCGCGCTGGTGGCTTTGGAAAAAGGTGCCCTGGAGGACACCGTAATTATCAGCGCAAAGGCTGCTCATACCGGCGGTTCTTCCATCTGGCTGGAAGAGGGAGAAAAAAAGACTTTGGAAGAGCTGCTTTTAGGGCTGATGCTGCGCTCAGGCAATGACGCCGCTGTGGCTATTGCTGAACATATTGCCGGCAGTGTGGAAGCGTTTGCG
>JBMNNQ010000027.1:0-15849 GCA_050942615.1 Dethiobacteria bacterium
GGAATAACATCAAAGGTTCTTTATGCTTACTGTTAACCAGAGGCCTAAAGATCGTTTAAGTTGTTCTCATCTTTTCAACGCCATTACTATATTAGCACAATTATAAATAATTACAAGAAGTTTTTAGTTTTATTTACTGTTTCTAACAGCTAGGGAAAAAGTATCGTTCCCGGAGAGCACTTTTTTTCAAAAAGGAAAACAGCTTGATTTCCTTTAAAGCAGGATTACCTTAGCTGTTTTGCAACTAGAAAAAATTTTTACTGTTCATGGGTATACAGGCACATTTTAATCCCAGCAGTTCTTTTACACCAAAATTATATCCGTAAATAAATTAACATCCCAAAGAAATGCCAATAACAAAGTAGAAGGTCGATACTGGTTATCCGGGCATATGAACGAACATAGGGCATCATTAATTCTTAGGCAGTCAAAATTATTATATAGCTTTAGCGGAACAAATCTGACAAATAAAACCTTCCTTCATAGGATTGCACTTTTCCAACGCCGTTACTTCTCCACATACTGAACAACGAATATAATCCAAGCGTCTTTTAGTCTTTGGCGGTTCTAAAGAAATCCTGGTTTTGGAGAAAAGTTCCTCTGGGGCAATCTTTAAAATCATATCAACTGCCTTGTTGATAGCCTGTTGGTATTCTTTATGTTCCCCTAATCCAGCCTTTCCAGAAATAATTCTTTTTTCCAGGCTCCGCTTATGACTAAGGTCAACAACAAGATTTGTTAAAGCTAAACGCAGGGCTTTTCCCGGTTTTGATATATTGGCATAGCTACCGAAATAATACACATGTTTCCCCAGATCGTAGGCAAAAAAATTCTGGTTCCCAATGGTACAACCCGTGATTAACTGCAACGATTCAATCGCAGAACTCATGTTTTCAGCCAGTATAAAAAATTGGGAAGCGTTTTCCCGGGATATTCCCAGCTCTTCCTGGGCTATTAAAGCGGCCCTATACCCAATTGCTAGCTCGGGGCAAATGTGACCATGATAATGCGCAACATTGGCCAAAAGTAGGGGTGCAAAATAAGAACCGGCTGTCATTTGTGGAAATACCGATCTTTTTTTCCTAGCACCGCAGCCCGAAATATCCTGTTCATTTTTTACCTGGTAATTTAATACCCACCTGCTTCGGCATAAAACTTGGTTACCTTTTTCATGCTGCAAAGCAAGGGCAAAGACTCCTTCGTTTGTGAGCAAAAGGTATTGCAGGTGGCCATCCGCATTTTTGGAAACATGCAATATTTTTAATACCTCGCAATGTTTTCCACGCCACCGAAAACCAAGGGGAATCTGCCGGGCATTGTCAAATTCTGCGTTTACCCCTTTTTCAATGAAAGTAACTTCCCCATCCTTTAATTTTGCAAAAACATCCTGAAGATCCATTCTAAATCTTCCTCCTTACATTTCATAGGTTAAGAAGGGTACGACAAAAAATAACCATGTCTTTCTATCCGCAATTTTCCTAAAACAACCTGTTTTGCTATAGCAAAACCCCGTTTTTTAAAAGCACTGCATCTATTTAAAACACAAACCAAACTACATTCTTCATATCCAAAACATCCAAACCTTTTACCGCCAGGCTACCTAAAGCAAAGTGCCACTAATATTATATTAGTGTTATCAGGCAACTAAAATAAAAGGGGGGCTAGGCCTGACCCCGCCCGCCTGCGTGTTACTAATTTACATAAAATAACACGCCATACCCTTACTATTCTATATCCATATCCATTGTCCTGCTAAAAAAAATATTATTTCAATGTCCTTCTGCATGGTAGATCGCCTTTTTACTTTTACCCATCAAACCGGGTGCAGTTTATTAAGTAAAACCGGCCCGTACCATATCAGCTTATACAAAGAAAAGAAAATGATGGAAATAATGGATCCCTGCTTTTGCTGTGCTTATAAATAAATATTAATTAGCTTGACAGAGTGTTTTTTGTAGTGGTATCATTAATACAACAAATATGTTGTATTAACATCAGGGATAGGGGAACAATATGTAAAGGAGCCGCCTATGCAAGTCCACTCTTATACAACTTCCGGAGGAAAAGATCTAATATTAAGCTACCTGAACAGTCTTCCGGAAAAAGAAAGTGCAGAAGGATATTATCTAATAAGCCTGCTGGAAAAAGAGGGTATTGCAGCGTTTGAGCTTCTTAATACCAGGCAGATTGAAGGGAAGCTTTGGGAAATTAAATTTTATCGTCACAATAGAATCTTTTATATAATGGTAGATACAGACAATATTTATTTACTCCATGCTTGTAAAAAGCAAAAAGGGAAAGCTGAAAAATTTGAAATTGAAAAAGCTAAAGAACGAGCAAAAGAAATACTATGATTAGGGTATTATCGGGTCCCAAATTATTAACTCCTGCTTAAATTTTCCAAGAACTATGTAAATACAGATGTACTAAATGTCAAGGGGGCCGTTTTAAAAACCAAATTTTTATGATACCGGCTTGGCCGGGTCAGGGGGAAACAAAAAATGCCATTTAAAAAATTAAATGTCCAGAAAATAATCAATGAGAAAATAAAAACAGATGACAAATTCGCGGCGGCCTACAGTGAGGTTGAGAACGAATATAAACTGATCAGGGAAGTGGTCAAAGCCCGTAAAGAACAAGGTTTAACTCAACAGGAACTGGCAGACATGGTCGGAGTCAAGCAACAGGTTATTTCCAGGTTTGAACGCGAAAAACATATCCCCACACTGGATAATTTCTTAAAAATACTGGACGGTGTCGGCCTGGAATTAAAACTGGAAAAAAAGCAAGATCGCCATTAATTCCCATCTAGCAATACGACATCACCAAATTTGTCTAAATTCCTCCTTACCAGCCAGCATTTCATCCGGGAAAATTTTATGATCAAAGGGATTCTGGCGAATCTGTTTCCTGGCCACCGGGACCATTTCCTGCCAGGCGCCGCTGAAAGTAGATAAAAACCGGAAAGGGGATGATAATCCAGCCCAGATTAAAGAGTTTTGCAAGGAAATGAAAGAAAAGTCACAGTTTGATGTAAGATTGCAGTTTGGCAGGGAACTGCCCGGGGTGTGTTTATACTGTAATGGGGAGTTGTAAACTGCACAATAATTATAAATCAGGCTGGGGGATATATAATTATCAGCGCCTTGCCAATCAGGCGCTTTCCTGCCGCCGGTGTAATAGTATATTGTTTCATGGACCGAACCCCCTTGCGATTTCTTTTTTTCATCCAAAACCGTTGCTTTGATAATACATAATCTATACACCCTGCACACAATGCAAAAACACCCCAAACCAATGATAGTCTTCTTTGGTGCTTTTCTGACTTTCTCATTTAACTCTTCTCCCTAATCCTCTTTTAATCCGAAACATCCCAAGACAACACCAATAATCATAGATAACAAACCTGCGTATTGTGGTACTTTCATATACCCTGCATGTACAGCCACATCTGCAATACCTAATACACCAACTGCAAACATGATTGAACCTCCAATAAAAAGCATTCCACCGAATAATATCTTTTTCATAAGCGGCCTCCCATTATATAATTTTTACGTAACTGCTCAGCTCTCTGGATTCTCAGGCAGAACCACCGATAGGTTTTTATAGTATAGGCTGTCAACTTTATAAGCCCCCCAGGCAATCTTGAATTCATGCCCAACCTTGTTTAAAGACAAAAGCACATAATCCCCCCTCCAAGGGATCAACTGTGTTGCTGCCGTCTTCGTCATAAAAACCCATATACATATAGTCAAAAGGCAATATCACCGATGCCTGGGAAAGCTTTAATTGAATCACAATGCCTCATTCCTGAGTGCATCGGCGGTGTTTTCCTTTTTGACCCTGCTGGCGGAATACATCATGGTGACAAACACCACCAGAAATACGCTGAAAACACTGATAGCCACACTCATCCAGGGCACCAAAAGGGGAACATCAGCGCCCGTCATGACACTTCTATAGATCAAGTAAATAATGAGGAAGGCGACCGGAAGTCCATATAACAGGGACTTTAGCCCGTAAAAAACACATTCAAAATTCATCATTTTATTAAAGCCTTTATCGCTCATGCCCACCGATTTTAAAACAGCAAATTCACGGCGGCGCAGGTTGATGTTGGTGGAAACTGTGTTGAATACGTTGGCAATGGCAATAAGCGAGATCAGCAGGATGAAACCATAGGAAAAGACATTGATCAAAATAATCATATTACGGTTTTGTTCCTGAATTCGGGCTATATTGAAAAGGCTGTATCCGGAAAAAATACCTTCCTCTTTTAGGATAGTATTCATTTCTTCCGTTGATTTAGCGGGATCGGTCGAAGAAAAGGTAAAGGTCAGATGTTCATCACGGGTTTCGCTAAAGCGGCCGTTCAGGGAGTAGGGAGCTAAAACCAGGAAACCGGCACCACGGGATTCGGAAATAGTTGCCGGCATCCGGTCGGCTATATATGTGACGGTAAGCTCCGGGCCGGACTGGTTTCCGCCTGATGGCTCACCCGGAGCGGAGAGCTGCAAGGACAGGGGCAAGCTGCCCTGGAGTATGTCGAATGATGCATACCTTCCGGCCTCGTCATCGTATATATTTATCTTGGTCAGGGCAATCATGTTGTCGGTTTTTTCACCGGCATACTTCTGCGGATCAAGCCCGAGTTCCTTTATATAAGCCGCATAAATCCCGTCATCAACCAGACACAACTCCACATTGATGGGAACCATGTCGCCCGCCGGCAATGAATCCCCGTAATAATGTTCCAAATATTCCTTCGTTAACCGGTCCTTGGGCAGGCTTACTTCATAATAATGTGCTTTATAGAATCCACTGTCGTAAACACCATTCACGTTCCTTAGCTTTTCATAAAGCGACAGCTTTTCATCTGTGGTCTGGGTGGACCTAAAAAGAATATCGTAGCCGGATTCATTGATGGTTGCTGCCGCGCCTTCCTGAAGATAGATACCAAAGGCGCCGGCCGATATAAACAGTACGATACTGACAAACAGCGAGATCACCGTACTCCGGTATCCTTTTTTATTCCTTTTGAAGTTTTTTAGGGCCAACACCCCCTCCAGACCAAAGAGCCTGGGCACCAGCTTTGATGTTTTCACCTTTTTGGCATTGATTTTAATGTCGGTTGTCTGGCGGATAGCATCTATAGCCGCCAGCCGGGCTGCCTTGCGGGCTGGAATATAGGCTGAGATCAGGATGGTGATGATGCCCACAACGCCGGCCGTCACCAGCGAGGGCAGAGACAGTGACAGCTGCATGGGAACACCGTTGTAAGACAGGCTCGCAAACACATCACTCATCAGCGCAAACGTAACCCCGATGCCGCCAACCCCGGCCAAGAGGCCCAACGGGATGCCGATCAACCCAATCCACACGCCTTCCAGGAGAACCGACCTGCGCAACTGCCGGGGGGTTGCCCCCACCGAGGAAAGGATACCAAATTGGCGGGTGCGCTCGGCAACTGAAATGGAAAAAGAGTTATGAATCAACAAAATGGAGCCGACCATAATCAGCAGGATGAAAATGCCGCCCAGGCGGTACAGGACCGCGTTGAAGGCTTTGTCTTCCGAGATGCCCATATACCTCAATAAGTCATTATTGTAGATATAACCGGCGCCACCCCCGGCTGATGGGGCAAATTCATATACCTTGGCCGGGTTCCGAAGCTTGGTAAAAATATTTACCCGATCGGCATCGCCCAGCTCCGCCGGGTTCATCCTGGTGATTACAGTATAGCCCGGCGCGGAATAGTCCTCAAACCCCGGCTTTTCACATACCCCCACGATGGTATAGGCCTTGGGGCTTTCCGGCACAAAACTTTCGCGGGAAACACCGTTCTGGTCACCTTGGACAAGTGGGTTATTTTGCCCCAGCCTTTCGCCTGCCAGCATCCGCTGTCCCAGGGTAAGATTCAGCGTATCATCAATTTTATAGCTAACCCCCGTGTTATTTATATGGCTGTTGATCACAATTTCGCGATCATTCTGCGGCAGCCTCCCGTGGAGCAGCCGTATTGGTATCAACTCCATCGCCTTATCATCAAATCCGGCTACAAACAGGTATGGTTTATAATCGTTCTGCCCCCCTTCCAGGACTGCATAGCCGACATTCTGACTGATCGCCACCGCGGCCACTTCATCATCCGCAGACAGTCTTTGCACCAAAGCGGGGTCAGCCTCCGTAAATTGAACGTGCCAGTCTCCATCGGTGGCAATTACATTCCGGATCATAAAACTTTGCAATGAAGTAATCAGTGTTGTGACAGCGGTGATCATAGCCACCGATAAAATAACCCCGATAATGGTGACAATGGTCCTGGTGCGGTTTTTTTTCAGGCTGTTCAATGTAATTTTGCTAAAGACATTCATCTGCGGATCACCTCATCTTTGGAGATTCTCCCATCCTCAATACTGATGATGCGGTCAGCCTGCAGGGCGATATTTTCGTCGTGGGTGATGACAAGCAAAGTCTGGTAATACTTTTTGTTGCTGAGTTTTAAAAGCTCAACGATGTGCTGCCCGTTTTTGCTGTCAAGATTACCAGTCGGTTCGTCGGCAAGCACGATGGCGGGCGCGTTGATGAGCGCCCTGCCGATGGACACCCGCTGCTGCTGACCGCCGGAAAGCTGGTTGGGGAGATGTTCAGCACGATCGGTCAGGTTGAGTGTTTGTAACAATTCATGCAGCCGTTCCTGATTGACCTGACGCCTGTCCATCAATACCGGAAGGGTGACGTTTTCCACCACATTTAGCACCGGGATGAGGTTGTAGAACTGATAAATCAGCCCCACCTGCCGGCGCCTGAATATGGCCAACTGTTCCGGATTTTGGGCGTAAACATCCTTGCCATCCACATAAACATGGCCTGATGTGGGCGTATCCACCCCGCCCAGGATATGCAGGAGCGTGGATTTTCCCGAGCCTGATGGCCCCACAATGACAACAAACTCGCCTTTCTCCACGGAAAAAGAGACCCCGTCAAGTGCCTTAACGAGGTTCTCATCCTGTCCATATGTTTTGTGCAGGTTGTCGACCTTAAGAATTTCCATCCTCATTCCCCCATCATTCGGTTGTGTCCCCAGTATAGCCAGGCCGGATGACACCCCGGTGACTTCTAAATAACAATAATGTCACTCTATAAGATTACACAACCTGCCGGTAGAACCTTATCGTGAAACAGGCTCCGCCATCAGTCCGGTTGGCCGCTTTGATACTGCCGTTTTGCCGGGATAGAATCATGCGGGCAAGGGCAAGCCCCACCCCAAAATTTGAGCCACTGACATCTTTACCCTGGTAAAACCGTTCAAAAATGTGGGGCAAGTCATCCGCATCGATTCCAGGGCCATTATCCCTGATTATGATTTCTGTAAAAAGAGGGTTTTGGATATAGTCAATTTCGATCAATCCGCCATTTTCGCAATGTTCCATGCAGTTCTTAAGGATGTTCCCGATGGCTTCCGAGGTCCAGCGCAAATCGCCGGTAAACTGAATGGTATCGTCTCCGTTTACACGCAGTTCAATCTTCCTGAGCTCAAGAGGAATCAAAAAAGGTTCTGCGGCTTTTTGCAGCAAGATGGAAACAGCTACCGGTTCCCTTTGAAAGATAGCTGTTCCCGCGTCGATTTTGGATATTTTGAGCAGCGTGGTTATGAGCCAGTCGATCCGCACCAGGAGGCTTTTCATCTCCCCCACAAGCTCCAGGCGATGTTGGGGTTCCAGATCGCAATGGCCAAGAAAGGAGGCGATCATATTAATAGACGTCAGCGGCGTTTTGAGTTGATGGGCGATATCCGCCATAGAATCGGATAAATACATTTTTTCTTTTTTTAACATGTCCGCCTGTTCTTTAAGCCGCACCGTCATTTTGTGGATTTCGCTTTGCAGGATGGACAGCTCGCCTTCGTTGAACATATTAAGATCAAATCCATCTTTCCCATGCAGGACAATATCAATTTGTTCGCTTAAAAAAGCGATGTCACGGTATCTTTTTCCGGTAAAAATAAAAAAGGCCATACAGAATAAGCTGCATAATATAATCGTAAAGACTCCGGTTATAAAGTTGATTACAAAACCGGTTATTACGGCTATAACACAGACTGCCGCCAGCAGCAATGTAAAATTCCTAATCTCCCGGTTTCGAAAAAAGGCCGTCATGCTTTTTCCAGCCTGTACCCGAGCCCCCGTACGGTCTTGATGATTTGCGGATTTTGCGGGTTATCTTCGATTTTTTCACGCAATCTTTTAATGTAGACCGTCAATGTGTTGTCGTTGACAAACTCTCCGGCTATGTCCCATATTTCGCCAAGCAGCTTGTCTCTGGACAGCACAATGCCGTGGTTGTTGGCGAATACCAGCAGCAGCTTATATTCCAACGCTGACAAAAACAGCTCGGTGCCGTTTTTATAAACCGTGCCGTGTAATAAATCGATCCTGAGGTTTCCGATCTCAAAAACGGATTCCGCTTTTCCGCTTCTCCTAAGCACACTTTTAATCCGTGCCAGAAGCTCCATCGGACGAAACGGTTTGACCACGTAATCATCAGCACCCAAATTAAACCCTGTAACGGCACTAAGTTCATCATCGGAAGCGGTCAAAAAGATGACCGGAACATCGCTGCTTTGCTTGGCGGCGGTACATACAACATAACCGTTGCCATCGGGAAGCGCGATATCAAGTATTAGCAGATCAAAATGTTCATTCTCTAGCTTGGCGAGCGCCGTCTTTTGGTTGTCGGCAAGCACTACCGCATAGCCTTCCGAGGAAAGAAGATGGGATAAATTTTTGGATATACCCAAGTCATCTTCTACCAGCAGTATTCTATTCATGAAAAAGCTGTGCCTCCTTGTCGTCTAAAGCGGGTCTGTCCCGTTGGCTGGCACCCGGTTTTACATTCACCAACTGCCGGGAAAACGTTCTAACAGCTGTGGAAATTGAAGTGGCGGTGCCCGGCCCGGTTATGGCTTAATGAATTTGAAGTTAAAGAGGTAAACCACGAAACGGGAACAATCCCATTTATGGAGTCTCTTTTCTGTTCTTAAACAATCCCTTTTAATGTCCTTATCACAATTTGAAGTCTGTTTTTTTCTTCACGGGCAACCAACGGTATAAAGTCGTCCACCTTTCTCCCGTCAGCCTCTATTTAAAGCTTTCTAATAATCCTCCCATCTTTCCTGCCTCATAATTACGGGAAGGTAACCGTTTTTTATGAGAATCAGGTTCATCAAAAACCTTGATACCCGGCTATTTCCATCGTAAAAAGATCCCGGTGAACCTGCTTCCCGGTTGCCAGACCCGTTTCCTGCCAGACGCCGCTGAAAATAAATAAAAACCGGAAGGGGGATGACAATCCAGCCCAGACTTTTAACTAAAGAGTTTTTTGCTTTGGCAATTCGGCTTTCCCTTTGTTCCAATAACATGATATCATATTTTTCTCAGAACTAGGGGGACGAGGGATTTGACTCACTTTGATTCACCATCTTTTTTTAACTTTAAAGCGGCTGATACAATGAAACTTACCGAAATAAAAAAATACCGGGGAAATATTCCAAATGGACAACTGCAGAACAAAGCCAGGTGTCAGATCATCTTCTGGTACAACAAAAAGGCCGGTTTGCCCGCGATATAGGTAAACCAGAACTATCAAATGCCCGCATGATTCCCATGATGAAAAACAACTATAATCCTTGTGAGTTAGGCTCGCGAAATATGGACAAACCCCAAATACAGGCCCAGGCAACGCCCTATGGCTGACACCTCCCATATAGTAGCTGACAGTCCTTGCCAAAAACCTGCCTGCCTTACTTTTCTGAACTAAATGTATACAAATAAAAGTCCTCCATATTGGGGTCTGCCGGTTGAGCATCCTGATGTGGTTTCTTTGTAGAAATCAATCTTAAAACGCTTTTCTTTTCCAAACGCGAAATATTACTGCACGGGAATTTATTGGTCAGATTATCCTGTTCTTCAGCAGAAACAGTGACAAGCCAAACCTTACCAGAAACAAGGGCCAACAATTCAGCCGGTGCTTTCATATCTAAAACCTTGCCTTTGCGCAATATAATAACCTGGTCGGCAATGGATTCTACATCGGACACAATATGGGTAGATAACAATATTGTTTTATTACTGGACAAACCGCTTAATATTTTCCGGAGACGCATGCGTTCCTGTGGATCGAGACCGGATGTAGGTTCGTCCAGTATTAATATCTCGGGATCGTTAAGTAACGACTGCGCAATCCCTATGCGCTGCCTTTCGCCCCCGGAAAACCCTTCCAACTTATCTTTCCTTTTATGATCAAGTCCTACAAGTTCAAGCAACCCGGCAACCCGGCAGAGGGCATTCTTTTTAGCAAGCCCCTTCAGGTTAGCCAGATATAAAAGAAACTTCTCGGCGCTAAAACCCGGATAAACACCAAAATTCTGCGGTAAATAACCAAGGCAATCACGGAACGTTTCACCCATTCTAGAGATATCCTGTCCGTTATATGTTACACGACCAAATGTTGGTGCCAGTAAATCCGTCATAATTCGTATTAAAGTGGTTTTACCCGCACCGTTTGGCCCCAGCAATCCATAGATGCCGTTTTGCAAGGTAAGATCGATGCTGTCCAAAGCAAGGTGATTACCGAACAGCTTACTAACTCTTTCAATACTCAAAGTCATAATGCTCTCCGCCCCTTCCGCTTGTAAATATCAAATAAAAGAACTAATAAAATCAATATGATATGCCATAAACTCCAGAAACCAATCCAGCCTTTCCATGTGGCGCCGGCATGACCCCGCAGTAGCGAAGTAAAAAAACCGTTTTCAAAAAACCAGAGAAAATCAAAAGGCTCAACCATGCTTCCCCTGATCATAAATCCAAACAAGGTAAGCAAACTGCAGACAAACAACGCCATAGAATGTGATTGCAAGATATCGCATAATGCGCCGGCGGCAATCGCCAATCCTGCGCCCCCGAGTGCAACTTGTGCGGTTTTATGCCAATATCCAGTTAAACCCATTGGCGGGTTACCAAAGATTATCAGCGAGATGGTATAATTGCCGAAACTCAAAAAAATGGCCATCAAAAACCCGAATAAAAGACAGATTATGTATCGACGCACCATCAAGGTAAATTTCCCCTTATTAGTTGTGAGAATAATTTCTTCCAGGAAATAATATCTATCGTCGGTAAACAACCTGATGGGTGCAAGCAGAATTAACATGATGAGCGTCAGCGAACCAATGAGGTAAAAATAGGAGGTTGCCAGATCCTAAAACGACTCCGGGCGGTAGATGCGATCACATACGGCCAAAACACAACGGGCCCCCATAGATACTGTTATTACAAACCGCAACGCGGGCAAATGCAGAACCCTTTCAATTTCATACCTCATTTGCGCGCCCTCCGTGTCCACGCCACGTAAGCAATAGCAAGCTCTATTGCGGTGACGACCGCTATCACCAAGAGCGGCGTTATCAAAGAAAAAGCATTGATGCCGTTACTCATATAATTATCCTGAATAGACCAGAAATCCCCACAGCCAAATCCTTCCAGATTTATCAAATTCACCGGATTGTATTTAAAAAGATTGTCCAAAATTAAAAAAATATGGCTGATATAAATCCGGGGACGTATGAGCGTGTTATAGATCATGAACGAGCCGTACAGGGCTCCACTGATAAACATTACGACGGTGCCGCGCCTTACGATCACAGAGAGCAAAAGAATAAATCCGATTAAGGGCAACCCCCCGGCAATCATCAATAAAACCTGGCATGAATAAAGGCCAACATTACTCAAATTCAATACTGAATATATTTGATCAAAGCTGGCAGAAGGGCTGGTTTCTGTTCTTACCGGTAGCATATAAACAATGAAAGCGGTTCCTGCAATAAAGATGGCTATACATACGGCATAAAGTGCCGAAATTCCTATTTTGTGCTGAAAAGTTTTCTTTTTTCCGCTTTTGCACGCATGTATGAGTGGCTCCGTATGTTCGTTTTATTCATAACAAAACAAACGCGATAACCCTATAATTAAAAAACCGGGGAATAAAATGCTCCCAAAACGTGTGATAAATTGATACACCAAAGGCCAGTCCTGGGCCCCAGATGACTCGGTAATTACTGCAAATAATAAGTATGCTGTAAGCAGCAGCCCGCCAACCCAAATTTCACGAAAACCGAGAAGCTTTTTAAGCTCATACCGCATAGGAAATACCTCGCTTACGCAAGATTATCAGGCCATACACATTGAAGACAACGCCTAAAGCAGGAACTAAGAAAAGCAGGATCAGGCTGCAACCTGCCAGAAAAATATCCGCGTTTATATAAAACGCAATAAAACTGACCAGTAGCCAAATTGCAGTGGAGATCATCATCAACTCATTTTCACGCGCCTTATCAGCGCATAAAAGCAAGATGCCGCTGGTAGCTGTCAATGATGTAAAACCACATAGAACAGTGCGCACAAAAGAGATACTATTTGCCATATTGTAAATTATTGTGGCCAGGGCAAATAACGATAGCAAACAAAATACCGATAAAACCAACATCCGGGCAGCAAGCATCTGTGTAAAGGAATAACGGAAGATCTGTTCCAATTCTTGCATGGGTTTATTATCCTGCCATACATAACGGCAGAAAATAAGTAAAATCGGCACGGGTGCAGCGCAAAAACTGCTCAGCAGGGGAGCGGACATGATGTAGGTGCCAATAATGCTTAATAATAGAGTTAGGATCATGCTTATAACGAAATATGCCGGTCTGACTTCACAGACAGCAAGCTGCAAAAGACGAAAATAACTGCTACTTGTTTTAGGGGAAGGCATTGAAGAACGCAGTGCTTGAATCGTTTTCTCAATTTCCAGGTCCAGGCGCTCATTCATACAGACCCCTCCTTTAAATAGTCTGCCAGCGATTTTTTGGCTGCTGACAGACGTGATTTAATGGTTGTTGTTGGCGTATTTGTCATTTGCGCTATTTCACGGCTGTTAAACCCATTGAAATAATAGAGCACAATTGCTTCCCTTTGCATAATAGGTAGCCTTTGCAAAGCATTTTCTATTGTCACCGTATCTGTAATCTTTGCTTCGATATCAATTTCATTATGCACTTTTTTGTATAAATTTTCTTCATGAAGTTGTTCCATGTTGGCATTTTTGATTTTATGCATGCGGAAAATATCCATACATTTATTGTGTGATATTTTAAAAATCCAATTTTGAAATTTACCCCATGGGACAAAACTTTCAATTGCTTTTATCATTGCCAGAAATGTTTCCTGGGTAACATCATGGGCATCTGCTTCCTTGCCGACCATGCGTAATACATAAGCATAGATACGTGGATACCAATTACGAATCAATTGTTCCATCGCATGATGGTCACCATGTTTAATGGCTCGAATTAAATTGTTATCGTTTACAGCCATGACGTCATCACCCTATCATAAAGTATAACGAAAGAAACTCTAAAAAAGACGATTTTAATGGTAAACCGGTGGGGTGAAGGAGTTGCAAGTCAGCAAATATTCGTTACCTTGCAGAAAAACAACAATGGATTGGAAATATAAGGGGAACCTGAAAAATATTTATTATTCCTCTTGACATCACTACTGCTTTGTAGTAAACTAAAATCACTACATCGATGTAGTAAAGTTGTCGCAGACGTGTGACCATGAACGGAGGGTGTACACTATGGCCTATTTTCAAAAACTATCAGATACAGAAATGGAAGTAATGGAGATTATCTGGGCTTCCGATCATCCCGTTACTTCCGGTGAATTGTTAGAGGTTTTTGCACGGGAAAAAGGGAAAAGGTGGAAAGGGCAAACAATGGCAACCTTTCTGGCACGGCTTGTTGAAAAAGACGTTCTAATTATCACCGGGCAGCAAGGTCGTACGAATATTTACGAGCCGTGCATGTCACCGGAGCAATATCGGAGCCAGGAAGCAAAAAGCTTGCTAGAAACCCTATATGAAGGTTCGGTGAAAAACTTTCTAGCAACGCTTTATGACGGTAAAGAACTGACAAAGGATGAAATAGCCGAGTTAAGGCGTTGGTTTGCAAAAAAGGTAGGTGAAAAAAATGGGTAATCTGTTTTCGAATTTTTTTGCCATGTCTATCGCAGGAAGTGTGGTTGTTGTATTGATGCTGTTGCTTCGACCCATAACGACTAAATTCTTTTCCGCCAAATGGCAATATGGAGTTGGGAAGATGGCGGTAGCTTTTTTCCTCATACCTGTTTTCTTCTTTATTAGGAAGCTCCCTTTAGTTCAACCAATTATGGAAAGCTATCCTGCTGAAACGTCTACCACCCAGAATGCACTGCCATCACACGCTTTTGTGGATGCAATGGGCACATTGATGGAAAGGCACTTCATGTTTGAAGTAACGGAGGCAATTTTGTTTATTTGGCTTGTGGGAGCAATGGTATTTGCCGGATGGCATTTTTATTGCTACTGTAGGTTCAGCAAACAGCTTCGGGAAGATAGCTTCCCCGTACTGGAAAGTACCCCCACCGTACTGCTTTCCTCATGCAAAGAGGCGTTGGGTATCCACGATGATCTAAAACTTATGAAGAACTCTAAAATAACTAGCCCTATGCTTGTCGGTCTACGTCGTCCCATAATAGTATTACCAACTTCTAGCCTGTCGGAAGTTGATTTGAAGTTGATCTTGAACCATGAGTTAATACATTTGAAACAAAAGGATCTATGGGTAAAAATGTTTGCCCTACTTGCGGGAACACTGCATTGGTTTAACCCTTTGGCGCATGTTCTCCGTAAGGATATAAGCATATGGGGCGAACTGTCCTGTGACGAGGCAATAGCATCTGAGATGTCCCATGAGGAAAGAAAACTTTATGGTGAAGCAATCTTGAGCACGCTGGATAACCATTCCGGCATGAATACGGCTTTTTGTTCTTCCCTATGCAATAGCAAAAAACACATTGAAAGAAGATTGATAAAAATGTTGAACATTAAAAAACCAAAGAAATACATTGCGGTTTTTGCTGTTGCGGCAATCCTGGCAGTCGGCGGTACGGGGTTGGCGTTGTCCAGTTCTGCTGGAGACGATATTAATAATATTATCAATGTTGCTGTTGAAAAACAGGAGTCAAAACCAATTATTGGGCCCACAGAAATCAAGCAATCCATAAACGTTGATGTAAATTCTTTAGATATTGGTGAGTTTTTGGCGGTAGGGGGACCCTATATTCTTGAAGAAGGTGATATAATTCTATATGACATAACGGCAGACGGAAATGGAAATCTGAACGCTGACTTTCGCAAGTCGAGCAATCCAACTGATGACAAAGGGTACCTCGGTGAAACCGGGCTTTCAAGCAACTTTATGAAAAACTCCAGCCCCTTTATAGTCCCGGGGCCATTAACAGGCACGTATTATTTGTGGATTGGTAATTTTGACGGTAAAATATTAGGCAAAAACTATAACAACGGAGTTTTGCACAATGTAAAAGGTACTGTCTTAATAGCAGTGGACAATGTTTCTAAAAATGGATATTTCAGCGCAATTGCTAATGAAAAACAGCTTGAAGTTTTAAATGAACTGTATGATACTGACATAAGCTTTGGAGAATTGACGGAAGCTGTATACCCAGAAGCATTGACACACATACCAGAACAGTCTCTGCAATACCTATATGAATCTATGGTTGCCTGGCCAGACGAGGGCACCTTATCCCAAACAAAAACAATTACACACTAGGATTTTGATAATTTTCAGTTATAAATGGACGGTTTAATGAACTCTCAAAATTTTTGGCTGCTTGGGCGGCGGTGGGGGCGGTGAGCACACACAATGGAACCAGGAAAACAAAGTACCCCCCG
>JBMNNQ010000016.1:0-21711 GCA_050942615.1 Dethiobacteria bacterium
CTGTCCCCGATAAAGTGGACAGGTCACACCTTCTCCACCGGAAAGTCAAAACGGTATTTGTCTATAAAGGGAAAAGCTACTTTCGGGGACTTGCGAAGATGGCAGCAGCTTTTTTTAATATGGCCACCGTTTCTTCCAAATCGGCAACTCTTTTATTTGCAGCTTTTAGTTTGGTTTCGAGTTCAGCAATATGACTTTTTTCAGTATTGTTTTTAGCATCATTATATTCTTTAATTCAGCGGTAGAGGGTTTGTTGGTTGATTCCCAGATCTTCTGCTACACTAGGCACCTTCCGCCCGTTGGAAAGTGCTAAACGGATAGCGTCTTCTTTAAATTCTTAACTGTACCTTTTTCCAGGATTGCCCATTTAAGGACACCTCTATTGAGATTATTTTATCTCACTTTAGTGTGTCCATCAAACCGGGCACAGTTCAAAAGGGAAAAACATGTTTTTAAGACAAAAATTCACATCAGATAATAATTTTTTAATTGAAATAACTTGCATTGTCATATCACAAAAAACGTGATACATTTATTTACCTGGAGGTGAATAGATTGGAAAAACAAAATGTAACCATATCGGTTTCTAAAGACATTTTAAGAAAAGCAAAACATATTGCCATTGACAGGCAAACATCCCTTTCCCGCCTCCTGGCGGATGCCCTGGAAGATATTGTTGAAAGGGAGGACAGATATGGTAAAGCAAAAGCCCGGCAGCAAGCTATGATGAAAAACGGTTTTAACTTGGGGGTAAAGGGCAAAATAAGCTGGAAGAGAGAAGATTTACATGCTAGATGATACTGATCTTATGTTTGTGGATAACAACATTTTTATTTATGCTTACGATGTATCGAGTGCAGAAAAACATCAGTTTGCCCGGAAATTGATCGCAGAATTGTGGGACACAGGCAGGGGATGCCTGAGTATCCAGGTATTGCAAGAGTTTTATGTTAACCTGACCCTGAAAGTCCCCCATCCTTTAACACCACTGGAAACAACGCAAATCATGGAAGACCTTGGACAGTGGCGCCTTCATAAGCCGGGTCTTAAAAATGTAATCGAAGCCATCCATATTCAACAGCGCAACAAAATATCGTTCTGGGATGCCATGATTATTTGCAGCGCTAAGGAACTTGGCTGTATAACCATCTGGACAGAAGATCTCAATCCAAATCAATTCTATGAGGGCATCAAAGCCGTAAATCCATTTGGTTTGGAACTAGGTTGATCTGCCTTCGGCCTAAAAACCCCTTTCGCGGTTTAAAATAGCATCATCGCTGTATTTCTGCAGGCGCACTGCAAGATCGTCCCCTGCGGCATAGAGCCCGGAGCTGTCGTCTAGCCATGAGTAAGTTTCCATAAAAGGCAGGGACGAAGCGGGGCCGGGTGTAAATATCCCGTCATTGAACGCAAGCACAGCAAAACCAACTTCCTGAGTAAAGGAAATATTCTGGGCGACTGCAAAAAGAAGGCAGAAAACAACCGCATAGATACAGAATATGCGGCTTACACGATTCTTAAAAAACAATATGCTGTTCATGAAAATTTTCTGGAAACTGAACTACACCAAAGGCATGGCAATCATGGTCAACATTTCACTTTCCGGAAAACCAGGGCCGTTATAATAGTATTCGTAAGCTGTCCCTGAAGGTGTATAGCCCTGGTCCTTTATCCATGCAGCCATTTCATTATAAACCGGTTCCACTTCGTTGTAGGGCCCCCTGAACATACAAAAAACATATTTGCCGGCAGGAATGGAACCCGCTTGAATATCGCCCCTGCCCTCCAGGGCATGGGCCACAGGAAAACCTATTTCCACATCAAGCTGCTGCATATCCATATTGTAGTAGGCAACATAGGGAACATAGGCCAAAAACTCCCCCTTTTCTTTGAGATACGAAGACATTTTCCCGTAACTGGCACCGATCAAGGCAGGCAGATCCTCAACCCTTGTTATCGTGCGAATTATTAAAGCTGGTTGCGCTGCTTTTTGCAGAATTTCAAAATTTGATATCCTGGGCATTTTTTATCCTCCACATGTCCCTCCCGCTTGGGAGGTCTCTTTTCATACTTTAAGGCAGTTTTGTTTGATCCTGCCCCCACTAAGATTTTACGGTGAATCCGACAGAAAGCCCACGACTTTAGCCGTGGGAGTATCTCAAACACAGCCCTGCTAAAGACAAGGCGTGAATTTTAAATTTTTACCTTGGGCCTGTAATTTTACCAGCTACACTATTTGCTTGAATTGCACGGACACCCCATCGGGGTCGTAGACATAAAAATAACGGTTTTCGGCATCGGGTATCCAGATGCCGGGACTTCTTTGATATTGCCGCCAGAAGCTGTTTTCATTTTTTCAACGACATTAATATATTACCACGGTTACAAATAATTACAAGAATTTTTTAGTTTTATTTACTGTTTTCAACAGCTCAGGAGGAAGCATCATCCCCGGAGAGTGTTTTTTCCCGGGCTGTACTGTATAATTATAATTGTATTGATACCCTGCCACTTTAGGGCTTGTGATTCCTGGCAAGATCGCTATTTTTGGAAACCGTTTCAAAAGGGGGATAATTTTTGCAGCTAACCATAGAAAATTTACGGGAAAGCTTTAAAAAAACAGGCTATATCTGTGATGAAGAGACTGTTTTAACAGTCTATCTGAGTCTTGTGCTGGAAAAACCTATTCTGATTGAAGGGCCTCCGGGCGTGGGGAAAACTGAAATGGGCAAGGTGCTGGCCCAGATATTTGATACCAAACTAATCAGGCTGCAGTGTTACGAGGGGCTGGATGAAAATAAGGCTCTTTATGAGTGGAATTACCAGAAACAGCTTTTAAAAATCCAGATCAGCCGTCGCGACAGCGAAGCCGGAAAGCTGGAAGCAGATCTTTTTTCTGCGGAATATCTGCTGGAAAGGCCGCTATTGCAGGCCATTCAGGCCCCCCGGAAAATTGTGCTGCTTGTTGATGAAATAGATAAATCTGACGATGAATTTGAAGCCTTTTTATTTGAGGTGCTCTCTGACTTTCAGGTTTCCGTGCCTGAATTAGGGACAATCAAGGCCAACCATATTCCCATTGTAGTGCTGACAAGCAACAGTGAACGTGAACTTTCTGACGGGCTGAAAAGACGTTGTGTTTACCTTTACCTTGATTTTCCCGGAATAGAAAAAGAAGTGGAAATAATTCAGGCCAAGGTTCCCCAGGCGGGTGAAAATTTAACCAAGGAAATTGCCCGTGCAGTTCATCTTATCCGCCAAAATACGGAAATACGCAAAAAGCCTTCGATTGCAGAAACACTTGACTGGGCCAGGGCCCTTGTCAGTTTAAACAAAGATCGCCTGCAAGGTTCTACCATCGAACTCACACTGAATCTTCTCTTAAAAAACAGGGCCGATCAACGTGTTTTCCATGAACAGATTGGCGCCCGGAACCTATGGGAAAATAGCAGGTCGGGCTACCTGGGTTAGACCGGATTTGACCGGATACAGCCGGATAAAATATTTTTTTACCTTTGCAGCCGGCAGTATGGTAAAAGTTGATTCATTTTAAAAGTTCTATTGAAAAGGCAGTGAAAAGTATGCACACCGATAACCTTACCGCCGAAAATAAAGACTCCTGCCCTGATAGTATTCATTCCTGTAATGGCGGAAAAAATTTTACCGATACTTACGGTAGCGACAACAGCAACCGGGATACTGCCCCTTATAAGGGTTTGCCAGACTACCTGGAAAACAATATCATCCGCTTTGTTTACCTGCTCAGGGCCGGGGGCATTCGTATCAGCAGTTCAGAGGTTATCGATGCCCTGCATGCCCTGCAACAGGTACCCCCTGTTAAAAAAGATGCTTTCAAAACTGCACTGAAGGCCACTTTAATTAAAAAAGCTGCCGATCAGAGGCTTTTTGAGCGCCATTTTTCCCTATTTTTTGCTTCCCCGGAAAAGAGGACGGGACTGCTCAAAAGTCACCAAGAAAAACTAACTGCACAGCAGGAACAATTCAAAGCAGCTGAAAAAGTATTGAGCTTTCGCGGCGAACAGATGGATCTGTCAGAAATGGATAAAACAGTATTTGCCTATATGCCTGCAAAGGAACAAAAACGAATGCAGAAATTTTTGGAGATAAATGAAAGCAGGCCTACACTTGATGAGGGCTACCGTCCTTTTTTGGAGAAAGTTGTGAAAGGCCGCCTCAGCTTTTGGCACAAACAGCTGGGAAAAGAAATTGAAGCAGATCTGAACCAGCCGGATGTTGGCGACAAAGAGCTGAATGCCCTCCAGGATGCTGCTGCAGGTATCGGCAGCGGCGGTTATAACATCTTAACAGAAGATATGCAAAATATTGCCCGGCGGGACCTGCCCCGTGCCACCCTGCTGATACGCAAGATGGCCCGTCTGCTTGTCAGCCGCATTTCCCGGCGTTTTCGCGCCAGCAAAAGCCACCGCAAGCTTGATCTGCGCTCCACCATCCGCCACAGCATTCCATACGGGGGCACACCTTTTTTGTTGAAATATAAAAGCCGGCGGGAAAAAAAGCCCCAATTGCTTTTACTTTGCGATGTTTCCGGTTCCATGATCAATTATACAAGCTTTGTGCTGCAGTTTATCTATGGTCTTAATGCCGTGGTCAAGCGCATTGAAAGCTTTGTTTTTTCTGAAAACCTGGAAAGAATTACACCCTATTTCCAACAGGGGAAAAACTTTGACACCACGGTGGAAACAATTGTCAATAAAAGCAGGGAATGGGGAGGCGGTACAAGCCTGGACAGGGCTCTGCAGTCCCTGTTTTTAAAACATGATGAGGAATTAAACAGGAACACAGTGGCTATCATTGTCAGCGATACCCGCACCGTCAGACACCAGGCTGCCATCAAGGAGGTACGGCACCTGCGGGATGAAGTTAAAGAAATAATCTGGCTCAACACCCTGCCGCGGGAAAACTGGGATCAATATGCATCTGTGCAGGCGTTTCAAAAAATTACAACCATGTTTCCTTGCAACACCCTGGCAGACCTGGAACAGGTCTTGGGGCAAAAATTTTTAAAAGGTTGACATCCTCCCAGAACTGAAGTAGTGGGATTCTGGGGCCAGGCAGAAAAATTTCTTAAAATAGCACGGCTTACGTTTCCCAGCCCAATGGAAGATGCCCCTTCCATCAAAATACATTAAAATACTGACAAAGTTCGCATGAGCTAAGTCAAAGACCTCACGGCCCCAAAGATCTGAACAAGCTCCGTTCCCATGCACCTGTTCATTCCCTTTAAAAGGGCTTCCATTGTACCCGGAGTCTTTGCTTTTCAGTGCAAAAAAACAGATTTTTAACACAGGTTTTATTCCGTAACAGTACCAGACTTAACAAAGCTGCCGATCGCGCCAAAGTATTCTTCTTCACCTTCAAAAATCAGGGTGTTATGTTCCCCGTAGGGAATCGTCAGCAGCTCTTTTTCTTCTACTTCCAGCAGGCCATAGATGGCCTTTGCTTCCGTCATGGGCACTAAGTTGTCATCCTCACCGTGGATAACCAAAGCAGGCAGGCGGATGCTTCGAATCTTTTGCCGGCATTCTTCTTCTAACAGCTCCAGTTCATCCCGTAAAAAGCCAATTCGCCGGGCAATCCGGGATGCACAAACAAAGCCACTTTCAATAATCAGGCCCTTGCTTTCAGCGGTGTATGCAGCAGCTAATTCAAAAGCAGCTGCACTCCCCAGGGAACGGCCCATAATAAAGAGATGCGGGTTGAATTCCCTACTGGCCAGCTCCTTTTTGACAGCTTCAAAAATTAAATGGGCATCTTTGAGCATCGCCGTGAAGGTTGGCGTACCGCCACTGGTCCCGTAGCCGCGAAACTCCGCCACCACTAAGTTGGCCCCGGCTGCATTATACATGGGGGCAAAACCGTCATAATCACTGACAATTTCCCCATTGCCGTGAAAGTATAAAATTGAAGGAAAATCTTTCCCCCCCATATAAAAACGGCAATGCAGTGCAACATCGTCAGCGACAGAAACCTGAAGGTCAAAAGCGTTTTCCGGACAACGAGTCTGCCACCGCCGGGGGAAAAAGGCGTTCTGCAGGACGCGGGGGTGATCAAGAATATAATAGTAAGAGGACATGGGTTTATATACATTCCTTTCTTTTTACACTCCTTTGATATCATTTCCAGGTCAGTAAAGTTAATCCTTCACATATTCCAAATTAACTTTAGCAAAACCAGCTTGGGATCCTACCCGGGGCCCGCTGCACACCTTCCTGACCATCACTGACCTTCTACCCTGCATTAGTCTTTTTAAAGCCTTGACTATTGCATTTTTTTACATTATAATATGGTCAGCAATGGTCAGATAAGCTGGTATTTTAACAAGGAGGTATCAAAAATGGATATTCAGCGCTTCACGCAAAAGTCAAAGGAAGCCTTAGCTGCAGCACAGCAGCTTACCGCAGAAAAACATCACCAGATTGTTACCGACAAACATCTTTTGGCGGCTCTTTTAGCACAAGAACAGGGCATGATCCCCCGATTTTTAAACCAGGCTGGGGTCAGCCCAGCCGTGCTGTCCGGCAAAACTGAGGAATTGCTTAAAAAAATCCCTGCAGTGCGGGGCTATGAAAGCACCTTGAGTTTAAGCACCGGGCTGGCCAGGGTCCTGGCCCAGGCGGAAAAAGAAGCCCGGGAAATGCGCGATGACTATATCAGCGTAGAACACCTGCTTTTAGCCCTGCTGCAGGAAGGTGAAACTGAAACCAAAGAGGCCCTGCACCAGGCCGGGCTGAACCGGGAGGCGCTGCTCAGTTCCTTGCGTTCTGTCCGGGGCAGTCAAAGGGTAACCGGGGAAAACCCGGAAGATGTCTATGAAGCCCTGGTACGCTATGGCCGCGACCTAACCCAATTGGCCCGGGAAGGCAAGCTGGATCCGGTCATCGGCCGGGACAATGAAATCCGCCGGGTAATTGAAATTTTGTCCCGGCGTACTAAAAACAACCCGGTTCTAATTGGTGAACCCGGCGTAGGGAAAACCGCCATTGCCGAGGGGCTGGCCCGGCGCATTATTGCCGGTGATATGCCGGAAGGCCTTAAAAACAAACGCGTTTTTGAACTGGATATGGGATCACTGCTGGCCGGTGCGAAATACCGGGGCGAATTTGAAGAGAGGCTCAAGGCAGTCCTGAAAGAGGTACAAGAAGCCCAAGGTGAAATCATCCTTTTCCTGGATGAGCTGCACACAGTGGTGGGGGCGGGCCAGGCTGAAGGAGCCGTAGATGCCGGTAACATCTTAAAACCAATGCTGGCCCGGGGCGAACTGCGCGCCATTGGCGCCACCACCTTAGACGAATACCGCAAGTATGTGGAAAAAGATGCCGCTCTTGAACGCCGCTTTCAGCCCATTCTCATCAACCCCCCGTCGGTCGAGGATACTATTTCCATTCTGCGCGGCCTGAAGGAACGCTATGAGGTGCATCATGGAGTCCGTATCCAGGACAGCGCTTTGGTAGCGGCGGCCACTCTTTCCGATCGCTACATTGCAGACCGTTTCCTGCCGGACAAGGCTATTGACCTGATGGATGAGGCGGCAGCCCGGCTGCGGACTGAAATCGACAGCATGCCCGCCGAACTTGATGAGATCAACCGACGGATGCTGCAGCTTGAAATTGAAGAAGCCGCCCTCAGCAAAGAAAAAGATGCCGCCTCCCGCAAACAACTGGAAAAAATCCAAACAGACCTGGCTGCAATCAGAAACGAAGTCGAAACCATGAAGAAACGGTGGCAGGCCGAAAAAGAAGCCATCGCCCGCGTGCGCCAGATTAAAAAAGAAATGGAACAAACCCGCCAGGAAATTGAACAGGCCGAACGAGATTATAATTTGGATCGGCTGGCAGAATTAAAATATGGCCGCCTCCACACCCTGGAACAGCAGCTAAAATCTGAAGAGGAACATTTAAAAAACAAGCAAAAACAAGGCATGCTGCTGAAAGAAGAGGTGGACGCCGAGGACGTGGCCCATGTTGTCAGCCGCTGGACCGGTATCCCGGTCACCAAGCTGCTTTCCGGTGAGAAAGAAAAGCTGCTGCATCTGGATGAAGAGCTGCATAAACGGGTGATCGGCCAGGACGAAGCTGTCCAGGCGGTAACCGATGCCGTACTCCGGGCCCGGGCAGGCATCAAAGACCCCTGGAGGCCTATCGGCAGCTTCATTTTTCTGGGCCCCACCGGTGTGGGCAAAACCGAACTGGCCCGAACGCTTGCCCAGACGCTGTTCGATGATGAACGCAACATGACCCGCCTGGATATGTCGGAATACATGGAAAAACATACCGTTTCGCGGCTGTTAGGCGCCCCGCCCGGTTATGTGGGATATGAAGAAGGCGGCCAGCTGACAGAGGCTGTCCGGCGCAAACCTTATTCTGTCATCCTTCTGGATGAAATTGAAAAGGCCCACCCCGATGTTTTTAACGTTTTGCTGCAGCTGTTGGATGACGGACGGCTGACCGATGGGCAGGGCCGCACGGTGAACTTCCAGAACACGGTGATCATTATGACCTCCAACCTGGGCAGCCCTGAAATATTGTCCCAACAGGAGCGCGGTGTAGACTTTGAAAAAATAAAAGACAACGTTCTGCGTATTTTGCAGCAGCATTTCCGCCCTGAATTTTTAAACCGGGTGGATGAAATCGTAGTCTTCCACGCTTTGGACCGGGAACAGGTCAGACAGATTGCCAACATCCTCCTGACCAACCTGGGCCAACGCACCCATACCGGCGCCGGAATTAAGCTCGAATGGGATGAAGCCGCCCTGAATTACCTGGCAAACAAGGGTTATGAACCTGTTTATGGCGCCCGGCCCCTGAAAAGGTTGATCCAACAGGAAGCTGAAACAGCCTTGAGCCGGATGATCATCAAGGGGAAGGTTTCCACCGGCGATACTGTGATGGTGACTGCCCACGGGGGCAGGCTGGAGTTTCAAAAAAAATAGCCAGACTGCCGGAAAAACCGCAGAATAAAATAAACTTACCAAAAAACAAGCTGCCAATAAAAAACAGGCCGGGTGAGTCCTTCCTGGGAAGCCCCCGGCCTGTTTTGTCTGCCTGCTTGGTATCAGCAAAATTAACGGCGCCTTGAAACCCAGCATTTTCAACCCTCCGGCAGAAGGTTCAACATTCAAGAAAATGCTATTGTAAACGCCGTTTATTATTTTTTTTACTGGGCCATAAAACGTTCCATGTCAGAGTCAACGGTGTCAATGCCGCCCAGGCCAAATTTTTCAACAAGAACCTTGGTCACATTGGCAGAGAGGAACCCCGGCAGCGTAGGGCCCAGATGAATGTTTTTCACACCCAGGTATAGCAGTGCAAGCAGCACGATGACCGCTTTCTGTTCATACCAGGCAATGTTATAGGCAATCGGCAGGTCATTGATATCGTCCAGTTCAAATGCTTCCTTGAGCTTGAGCGCAATGACGGCCAGCGAATAACAGTCGTTGCACTGCCCAGCGTCCAATATCCTGGGAATGCCACCAATTTCCCCCAAATCCAACTTATTATAGCGATATTTCGCACAACCCGCGGTAAGAATGACGGTATCCTGCGGCAATTTTTGAGCGAATTCTGTATAATAGGCCCGCGACTTCATGCGCCCGTCGCAGCCGGCCAGGACAAAGAATTTTTTGATCGCCCCGGATTTGACAGCCTCCACAACCTTGTCGGCCAGCGCCAAAACCTGGTTATGGGCAAAGCCACCGATGATTTTCCCGGTTTCAATTTCCTCGGGTGCAGACAAAGTTTTAGCCAGCGCGATGATCTCTGAAAAGTCTTTTTTACCATTTTCATCAGGCAGGATGTGTTTGCAGCCCGGGTAACCGGTGGAACCCGTTGTAAATATTCTGCCCTGCACCTCTTCGCTTCGGGGAGGCACAATACAGTTGGTAGTAAACAGAATCGGGCCGTGGAAGGAGGGAAATTCGTCGATCTGCTTCCACCAGGCATTGCCATAGTTGCCGGCAAAGTGATCATATTTTTTGAATGCCGGGTAATAATGGGCCGGCAGCATTTCACCGTGGGTATAAACATCCACACCGGTACCCTTGGTCTGTTCCAACAGCTGTTCCAAATCAAGCAGGTCATGGCCGGTAATCAAAATCGCCGGGTTTTCCCGGACACCGATGTTGACTTCTGTAATTTCCGGATGGCCGTACCTTGAAGTGTTGGCCTCATCCAAAAGGGCCATCACCTTCACCCCGTATTCCCCGGTCTTCAGCGTGAGTGCCACTAAATCGTCAGCTGAAAGTGAGTCGTCCAGCGTTGCTGCCAGCGCCTCATAAATAAAAGCATTTACTGCAGGGTCTTCCATCCCAATATTTTTGGCGTGTTCTGCGTAGGCAGCCATGCCTTTCAGGCCGTAGATAATCGTTTCCCGCAAAGAACGCACGTCTTCGTCAGCAGTTGCCAAAATGCCTGCTGCAGCGGCTTTTTCCAGCATGGAGGCTCTGGTATCTACAGTAAAGGTTGCCGCATCATGCAGGTTCTCTGCAGAAACAGACTGCTTAAGTTCATCCCTGATGGCAATCATTTCTTTAATTTTGTTTTCAAAGGCGCCGCTGTCAAAATTGACGTTGGTTATGGTCATAAACAGGCCGCTTTGCACCTTATAATTGGTAGCACCCAATTTACCAACGTCCAGTTTTCCTTTAACAACAATTTCTGCAATCCCCTTGAGTGTATAGATCAGGAGATCCTGCAGTTTGGCAACTTCTTCATTTTTACCACAGACGCCGCGTACCGTACAGCCTGTCCCCTTGGCTGTTTCCTGGCATTGGTAGCAAAACATGCTCATATTTTATATTCCCCCTTGTTTTATTCTTCTACAAGTTCAAATTCGTCCTTGCCCACAGAACAAATGGGGCACTGCCAGTCGGCCGGCAGATCCTCAAAAACCGTCCCCGGCGCAATACCGCCTTCATCATCACCAAGTGCGGGATCATAGACATACCCGCAGGGCATGCATCTGTACTTTTTCATTTTACCCCTCCCCCCTTTTTTTAGCTTTTCGGTGCAGGAGCCTTGACAACAATCAGTTCCAACGTTTCAGCATGCAGATTTCTTACGTTCATTTTGGTTTTAAAAGGAATTTTCAAAAGGGTCCCTGCCTCATATTCATGAATTTCCTGTTCATTGAGGCCGATAGAAAGCCTGCCGCGCACAACAGTCATATAAACATTGGAATTGGAAAAATGTTCCGGCAACCCCTCGCCCCTGTTGAATACCATGTGGAGATAGTGAACATTTTCATCAAATACGATCTTTTCCACAACTTTTTTATTGCCAAGGGATAGTTTAAATGCCTGTTCGATCAAATTATATACCTCCTTAGACTCTGCCCCCTACAGATTTTTTTATTATTACCGGCAGAACCATCGTTAAAAACTATTGCTGATGCCCTGCACTTATCCTGCCCCAAATTAAATGACCAGGTCTTCGTTCAGATGGCTGCAGTTTGTAGCGATGGCGTTCATAGCCGCAGCGTTGATGGGGTAGACAACCGGTGACGGTGATACCAAGGGATGCGTTGCCGCCTGGAAGGTGTTCAATTCGGTAGCCGTGGTATCCTTTTGAATAGCCAAGCTTAAAATATTATTTATTTCGGCAACTGTATTCCCGCCGGAGATCTGGGCCCCTAAAAGAATGCCGGAACACCGGGAGAATATCAGCTTAATGTTGACCTCCTGGGCGTCGGGCAAGGTGCTGGGATGGCGGTCCATGGTCTTGAATTCGCCAATCATGAGGGTAAAACCTTCCTGCCGAGCCCTGGTCTCTGTCAGGCCGGCTGCTGCAAAAGTTTTACCGAACAATTTTGTTGAAAAGGTGCTGATCGTGCCCTTGTTGGCGCGTATTAACCGCAACTGAAAAGCGTTGCTGCCCGCAATCTTGGCTTCCATTGCTGCCGTCGAGGCCAACAGCAGTGGTACATCTTTCCCGGTAAAAAAACATTTCTTTTCTGCACAGTCGCCCACGGCAAAAATGTCGGGATCGCTGGTGCGCATATATTGATCGACCATGATAGCCCCTTTGGCATTTACCTCCAACCCGCAACCCTTGGCCAGGGCACCGTTCGGTTTGACCCCCAACCCTAAAATCACCATGTCCGTGGGGATTGTCCGGCCATCACCCAGGGCCACGGATGTCACAGACTTTTCCCCTAATATTTCCTTAACCCTGGTGCCGGTCATCACCTGGATACCGCTGTCCCGCAAAAGAAATTCCAGGTCGTCGGTGTAGCTTTTATCAAAGGCCTGCCACAGACAGGCATCCGCCATCTCGATCAAGGTTACATTTTTGCCCAATACCTTAATCTGTTCCGCAAATTCAACCCCGATAAACCCTCCCCCAATGACGGTAACATTTTGGGCCGTTTCCAGCTTTTCAAAAATTATGCTCAAATATTCCTCATCTTTTGTGACGGGAAATACGTTTTCCAGGTCATGGCCTGGAATAAAGGTGGGAATAATAGGCAGGGAACCCGTAGCGATGATTAATTTTTTATAACTGAACACCCCACTATCCCTGGTAGCCACCGTTTTCTGCTCCCGATCTATTTCCACTGCACTGTCGATCACAATTTTAATGTTGGCATTGAGCAGCCCGGCATCCGGTATCCTGTTTTTCTCCAGGTTGCGCAGGGTGCCAAAGATGTAGGGTATACCACAGGGCACCATCACTGTCTTTGTTTCACGTATCACCGTAATATCAATATCACCATAGGCCTTCCGCGCCATTGTAGCAGCCAAAATCCCGCCTGCACTTCCCCCAATGACCAGCAGATCTGTTTTTTTCATTATTTTCCCTCCCGGTAAAACTAAAAGATAGCACTATCCTACCGTACTTCCTGTCTTTTTTAAACAGCAAAAATAGGTATTTTAACAGCACCTTTGTAATAATTAAAAATATACTACTAGTTGTCTGTCCTTTCTCCCCCATTATAATACTACCGGCACGGGTAGAAATCGCCCGTGCCGGTTTTTAACTGCTGTGTCTGCCATTTTATCCTGCGTTGTTTCAGAATGTGCTGTTTCTACATCAAAGCCGTGCTGAAATACCGTTCGGCCCTGTCTGCCAGCACGGTGGCAATAATTTTGTTTTCACCGTACTTCTTGGCCATTTCCATGGAGGCCCATACATTGGCGCCGGAAGACGTGCCCACCAGCAGCCCTTGTATTTTTGCCAGATTTTGTGCCGTCTGGATGGCGTCATCATCTGTAACCTCCACCACTTCATCAACTAAGGAGGTATCCAACACCGGAGGCACAAAACCATCGCCGATACCCTGGATCTTATGCAAGCCGGGTTCGTGCCCCAAAAGGGCGGAGGCATTTTTAGGTTCCACAGCCGCCACCACAACCGCCGGGTTTCTTTCCTTTAAAAACCGCCCTACCCCACAGAGGGTGCCCCCGCTACCCAACCCGGAAACAAATATATCCACCTTTTTACCCAGTTGTTCCCATATTTCCCGGGCCGTGGTTAAGTAATGTATCTGCGGATTGTCGGGGTTTTCAAACTGCTGCGGCACAAAAATTGAAGGGTCGGCCCCGGCTTTTTTTGCAACCAGCTCCACAGTACCCATAATGCTTTTCTCAGCCGGTGTCAGTATTAATTCTGCCCCCAGGGCCACAATTATTTTCTTTCTTTCTTCACTCATATTTTCAGGCATGACAATGATTACCCGGTATCCCTTTTGCACGCCGACAAGGGCCAGCCCGATACCGGTATTGCCCGAGGTGGGCTCCATAATCGTCATCCCCGGTTTCAGCCTGCCCCGTTTTTCGGCTTCCTCGATCATAAACTGAGCCACCCGATCTTTGATACTGCCCCCTGGGTTTAAAAATTCAGCCTTGGCATATAAGCTTAAACCTGTCATTTTCTGGAGACTGACCAGCGGCGTATTGCCGATCAAATCCAGCACCGTTTCCACTGTTTGCAGGGTTTTACCCGGCCTTCCCGCTCCTGACAGATTACCGTTATAAATTGTCTCAGGGTTTTTTTTCATATTGCAGTTCTCCCTTAAATTTTCTGAATGACAGCAAAAGCTTGTCTTTAAAACAAAATCTTACAACTAATCATCGCTACTGCTATGATCATATTCTACAAACCCGGCAAAATTGTCAAGTTTAATAGATTTTCAGCAAGAGTTTTGTCGGTTTTCCCTTCCTTTTAATTATATATTCAGGTTAACATCTCCTTTAAACTGCGTCAAGAAAAAGAAGAACCTTTATAAAAAAAATCAATAACCTTGTCGCACTTGGTTCGGTTAATTCTAGAGGTGGCTGGAGGAACGGGGTGGCGGGGAAAAAATACCTTCTGGTTGGCATTTGTTTTACCCACTAACCGGCTGCCTACTGGACAGTCCGTTCCCTGGTTATTTTGCATCAGAGGATTAGCCGCCTGAAAACAGGGAAAGGTACAATACAGGATGAAAGCACAGGTCATTCAAAGGAGCACCTAAAAATGAAGAAACAACAACCGGCAATCCTGCCCGAAGATACTGCCCCTGCTGCCGGCCGCTCTTGCCGGCAATGTGAACTAAGCCGGCAGGGCAGCAGGGTTATCTGGGGGGAGGGCAACCCCGAAGCACCCTTGTTTGTTATTTTAGACAACCCGGGGGCCAGAGAGGACAAAGCCGGCCAACCCTTTTTATGCGGTACCCGGGAAACCCTGCAGGCGGCCGCCTTTGAAGCCAGCATAAAACCCGGTTCCCTGTATATAAGCTATATCCTGAAATGCCGCCCGCGAAGGGCCTATGACAAGGGAAGAGCCCGGGCCACCTGCATTAATTTCCTGTGGGGGCAGTTGGCGGTAGTAAACCCGGAAATAGTCATGTGCCTGGGAAACGTTGCCTGCCAATCATTTTTTGAAAACCCGGCGGTAGAGGTAAAACAATTCCGGGGCAGGGTACACCCCGTCAGGGGCTACAGCGTAATAACCTCCTACCACCCCTTGGCGGTAAGGAGAAGGCCTGTTCTTTATAAATACTTTTTGCAGGATTGGCGCCTGGTAGCAGAACAGCTCAAACAACCCGGGCAGGGCTGACAGTTACAGGGGGCACCTGCCCGTTTGCTTCTACGGTAATAACTTTATAATACTGAAAACAAATAAAATAACGGAAAAACCTACCCCAAACATTCATTTAACAGCAGCTCCTGCTGTTGCCGGAAAAAAGTTTTGATTTCTTCCCATTGTACCGGCCTGTGCATCACTGGCCAAGGTTCATGTTCGGCATCATCAAAGAATGCCAGGCTTTTGAACATGTGGTAGTAGTTGATGTTCGCAGCAGGAAATTTTTTATTCAATAAGGGAACAAGTTCCTTTAATTCCAACCCCGTTTGGGCAATAAAAAAAAGATCGATAAAATCCTTACGGGAGCCACGGCTGCTCAAGGCTGCCCATTTCATAACCGCAATATCCAGCAAAGAAGCTAAAGACAGGCCGGGGGTTTCCGGCGCTGTCTGCAGCTCTGCCAACAAGGGGTTGGGATAATATAGCCAGGTAACCTGAATGTCATCCAGAAAACAATGCAGGGTACCTTTTTTAACCTCAGAAATGCGCAGTTGCCCAAGTTTGGAGAGGCTTTCTGCAACAGCCTTGGTATTGAACATTACCGGGGAAAACCAGTCTAAGTCAATTGACTCCCGGTGCCCCAGGATTAAAGCCAGGGCAGTACCGCCGGCCAAATAGGCCCCCGGCACAGGCAGGGCTGATGAAATCTTTTTTAAAAAATGGAGTCCGGGCTTGCTGAGAATGTTGAAAAACATTTCATTTGTTCCTCCTTGAGCTGGAAATAGTTTTGCCAGCACCGGGCTGTCTTCAGCGTTAATTTGGAACTAACGGTCACAGTCTTAAGAATTGCCCCTCTCCCAAACTTTTGCCATAACCATTTCAAAGCTACCTCGTCCCCCATATTGAGCACCCGTTCAATAATAAAACCCTGGTGGGCCTCCAAATTCAGCGTGTCCCAGTCTACATCCCAAAATAACCTTGTAACCGCTGCGGGCATATCCAAAGCATCAGACAGAGCAACCACCTGCCATTTTTTACTATTATTATAACATAAACAGGCTTCAAAAAATCATCCGGCGGCGTTTATTTGGTTAGCTTGTCTATAATCTTGATCATTTCATCTATTTTTTGTTTTTTGTCCAGTGGATCGTCGGCGTCGAAGGCCTCCCGCACGCAGTTTCTTAGATGGGCCTCCAGCACCTCTTTGTTGATGTTTTTTAAAATCCCGATGGAGGCCATCAGCTGGATGGAAATATCAATGCAGTAACGATCCTCTTCCACCATTTTAAGCAGCCCTTCAACCTGCCCGCGCACCGTCTTCAGTTTTCTTAAAACCAATTCCCGGTCGGCCCTCATCTTTTAAGCCTGCCCTGAAATAGCGGTAACTTCATAGCCGGCTTCTTCCACGGCCTGCTTTAATGCTTCATCTGCAACCGCCTTTGATAATGCTACCCGGGCCGTGCCCGCCGCCAAGTCAACCCGGACGTCTACACCCTCCAAAGCGCTTAAAGCTTTTTCTACGTGGGCCTGGCAGTGCTTACACATCATGCCTTTAATCTTCAAAACTTTTTCCATCTCTTCAGCCTCCCTGTCCCTTATTTTTTCAACCGGCGGGGCCGGCAATTCTTTTTTGGGAGAAAAATCCCCGGGGCCGGCCAACACTGTTTTTGTTACTGTTTCTGTTTTCGTTTCCTCTATTTCTTTTTCCCTGCCGGCTCCCCCGGCTCTGGCGGCAGTGGGTTTGAATTTACGCAGCCTTAAGGCATTGGTCACAACAAAAAATGAACTGAGGCTCATCGCTGCCGCACCGATCATCGGCGTCAACTTGAGGCCAAAGGCAGGGTATAAAAGGCCGGCGGCGATCGGGATGCCCAATGCGTTATAGAAAAATGCCCAAAAAAGGTTCTGTTTAATATTCCGAAGCGTGGCCCGTGACAGCTCCATAGCCCCCACCGCATCCAGCAGATCATTTTTGGTCAGCACAATGTCCGCCGCTTCGATAGCTACATCTGTGCCTGCGCCGATCGCAATGCCGGCATCGGCCCTGGCCAGCGCCGGTGCGTCATTGACCCCATCACCGATCATAGCCACCTTCTGCCCCTGCGCCTGTAGGGCCTGAATTTTTTGATCCTTTTCCTGTGGCAGCGCTTCGGCGATCACTTCATCGATCCCCAGGCGCCGGCGGATAGCCTCGGCTGTCCTGTGGTTGTCCCCAGTCAGCATCACCACTTTAACGCCCATTTCCTTAAACCTTTGCACCGCCTGCCGGCTGGTAGGCTTGGGAACATCCGCCAAGGCGATAACCCCCAACAAAGATTGTTCCCGGGCGAAGTAAAGCGGGGTCTTCCCTTCCCGGGAAAAACGGTGTGACAGCTCTGCGGCAACCCCGGTAGCCACCCCTTTTGCACTGATAAATTTTTCGTTGCCGGCGGCGTAAAGTTTCCCGTCCAGAAAACCTTCCACCCCCTGCCCGGCAAGCGCCTTAAAACCTTCAAGCTCCTTCAGGGGTATATTTTTTTCCCGGGCATAGTTTAAAATAGCCTTGGCCAAATGATGTTCAGAATTCTTCTCCAATGCCTGGGCTGCCGTCAACAGCTCTTCTTCAGAAACGGCAGCACCCAACACTATATCGGTAACCCGCGGCTTCCCTTCAGTCAACGTGCCCGTTTTGTCCAGCACAACCGTCTGCACCCTGTGGAAAATTTCGAGGGCCTCCGCTGACTTAACCAGGATGCCCTCCTCCGCCCCCCGGCCGGTACCGACCATAATCGCCACCGGGGTGGCCAAACCTAGGGCGCAGGGGCAGGAAACCACCAGCACCGTGATGCCCATGGAAAGCGCAAATTCAAAGGTGGCCCCGGCCAACAGCCAGCCGGCCGCCGTGAGCACAGCAATGCTGATTACCGCCGGGACAAAGATGCCGCTAATTGTATCCGCCAGCCTGGCTACGGGCGCCTTGGTAGCATTGGCATCCTCCACTAAAGCAATTATTTTGGCCAGCGTGGTCTCTGCACCGACATGTGTGGCCCTGAACTTGAAAGCCCCTCCCTGGTTGATTGTGGCCGCACTCACCCGCGCCCCAACCTGTTTTTCAACGGGAATGCTTTCCCCGGTCAGGGAAGATTCGTCCAGGAAGGATTGTCCTTCTGTAATTATGCCGTCCACGGGCAGCAGATCGCCCGGTTTGATAATAACAGTATCCCCAATCCCCACTGCTTCCACCGGGATCAGCTCTTCTGCACCGTTTCTTTCTATTCTGGCCTTTTTAGGCACTAAGTCCATCAGCCTTCTGATGGCCTCCGATGTTTTCCCTTTGGAACGGGCCTCTAAATATTTCCCCACGGTGATTAAGGTTAGAATCATGGCTGAAGATTCCAGGTAAAGATCATGGTAGTAGCCCTGCACCAGCCCCCAGTCGCCAATCCCCAGGCCATGGCTCATACGAAAAATAGCGATGATGCCATATAACAGGGCCGCCCCGGAGGCAATGGCGATCAGGGAATCCATATTGGGGTGCCCCCTGAACAGGGTCCTGAACCCCACCGTATAAAACTTGCGGTTAATAAAAATCACGGGTATAGCCAATAAAAACTGGGCAAAGGCAAAGGAAACCGCGTTTTCCAGGCCTGATAAAAATGAAGGCAGCGGCCAGTTAAACATGTGGCTCATGGAAATATACATGAGGGGGATCATCAATAAAATAGAAACCTGCAGGCGCAGCTTCATTTCCGCTGCTTCTAAAAGCAGCGGGTTTACAGCCGGCTCTACCTGCATAGCTCCTTCAGCGCCCGGCTTTGCTTTTAAAGACGCCCCGTAGCCGGCATCTGTTACAGCCTTGATAATCTCTGCACCGGATACCTGTCCCGCATCATAGCTGACATTCATACTGTTGGTTAACAAATTGACGCTTACCGATTCCACACCGGAAACCTTTTGCACACTGCGTTCTACGGCAGCTGAACACGCCGCACAGGTCATTCCGGTTACAGCAAACTTTTCTTGAGCAGCAGGCATATTTTCCCTCCTTCATACCCCCACCGGGGTGTATGTGTTACCAGCATACAGCCCTGTCTGAAAATTGTCAATACCCCTGCACAAAAAAATTTACCCTATTGAGTTGTTACTGGGCGGCTACTTTCCCGAGGGGATCATTTTTTCTTAACCAGAATAAGGCATGCCGATTTGCTTCATTATAAAAACAATCTAGATAAATATATATACAGAACGTTATAGGGCATTACAAAGCGTTATAGACCATTACATGATGTTGACTAAATTTTGTAGGCATTTGCCGGTTTACAGCATTTCATTCATACTGCCACTGCGAAAACCCTGCAAATCCAAGGTTACATAGGAAAAACCCAGGCCCTGCAGGTAAACAACGAGCGCTTCTTTTTCAGGAAGCAGGGCCGGTATTTTTTCCGGCGGCACTTCAATCCGGGCCAGCCCCCGGTGACAGCGCACGCGCAAAACGGTATGCCCCCGGGAACGCAGGTATTTTTCCGCGGCAGCGATCATCTGCAGCTTTGCCGCCGTAATTTTTTCGCCGTAGGGCAGGCGAGTGGCCAAACAGGGTGACGCCGGTAAGTTCCAGGCGCCCAGTCCGGCCTGTTTTGACAACAAGCGGACCTCTTGCTTAGTCAGGCCGGCTTCCTGCAGGGGGCTGCGCACCTGCAGTTCTGCAGCCGCCCGGGAACCGGGGCGAAAATCCTTCAGATCGTCGGCGTTGGCGCCGTCGCAAACCACAGCCCAACCCCTGCCGGCGGCAAGCTGCCGGCAACGGTGAAAAAGTTCCCGTTTGCAATGGTAACAGCGTTCCGGCGAATTGGCAGTAAATTCATCTTTTGTCAGCAAGCAAAGGTGCACTACCGCCTGTTTTGCACCAATTTCCTGCGCAGCCCGGCCTGCCAACTCCAGTTCCTCTGCGGTCTGTACCTCTAAGGCGGCCGTAACCGCCAAGAGGTTTTCCCCCCAACATTCTTTGGCTTTATAAAGAAGATAACTGCTGTCTGCACCGCCGGAAAAAGCAACTACCCCGCTGTTTATTTCCTCCAGTATTTCTTCCAATTTCTCTACCTTTTTTTCCAAACTTTCCCCGCCTCCTCTCCTATTACCCCAACCACAAGCATTTCCTGAATATATTATAGCAATTATTTTAAATCCAGGAAAACTGCAAAAAAGGGGATCCCCCTTTTCTACAGGGAGGATTGTTTCATTCGCCCCTGCCTTAGCCCAATTTTTATCTACAGACCTCCCGCCGCCCCTGCTAGTGCCAACTACGGGAGGATGAAAATACCCCCCACGGGCTTTTCAGAGCAGGGAAAATTTTACTTTCCCGTCGTGGGATATTTTCCCCAGTTCCAAAATGCTTTTTTATATCCCCAGTATTTATGTTTTCAGCCGGCAAGGTTTTGGACATTACAGGCAGAAATATAGTAAAATTGATGCGGTTTATTTTAGCAGGTGCATTTTGTATCAGCGGGACAAGAAACTTCCTTCTATATCCAAGCTAAGGGAAACAGACAATTAATACAGGCCCCGGTTTTGTAACCAACTTGTACCTAAACCAACTTGTACCTGAACCAAACAGATTATATTTTGGGGGGATGTTTATGACTGCAGAAAAAGCAGGAAAAGAAAATGACTTGACCATAGAAAAGAAAATTCTCCGGCGCCTGGCCGCGGAGCTGAATTTAGAACTTAAATACGTTTCACAGGTGGTTATCCTTTTGGATGAAGGAAATACCATTCCTTTTATCGCCCGCTACCGGAAGGAAGTTTCAGGGGGCATGACTGATGAGGAGCTGCGCCTGCTCACCGAAAAATTAACTTTGCACCGCAACCTGGAAAAACGCCGAGAAGATATTTACCGCCTCCTGGCAGAACAGGAGGCACTTACCCCGGAAATTGAAGCGACCGTGCAAAATGCCGCCAACGTAACCGCCCTGGAAGATATCTACCGTCCCTTCCGGCCTAAAAAAAGAACACGTGCCACCATGGCCAAAGAAAAAGGCCTGGAACCCCTGGCACAGCTGATCATGACCGGGGAAACAGATCCTGAACAAGCAGCCCCTGATTTTATAGACCCGGAAAAAGAAGTGTTCACCGTAGAAGATGCCCTCGTCGGAGCCCGGGATATTATCGCCGAAATCATCGCCGATGAACCCCAACTGCGCCCCCAACTGCGGTCATTGATCCTTTCAAAAGGGATTATTATTTCCAAGGTGCGCCCGGCGGCAGAAAAGATGGATGAAAAAGGCACCTATGCCATGTATTATGATTTTGAGGAACCCTGCCGGAAAATCCAGCCCCACCGCATTTTGGCCCTGAACAGGGGTGAGAAAGAGGACTTGTTGCAGGTAAAAATTGCAGCCCCGGAAGAAGAAATCCTGCAGCGCCTGGAAGAATTTTATATCCGTACTGATCACCAGGACAGCGCCCGGCATCAACTTTGGGAGGCCATTGCGGACAGCTGGAAAAGGCTGCTTTGCCCTTCACTGGAACGGGAAATCCGCAGCGAGCTGACCCAAAAGGCCGCCGCACAGGCGCTGAAAGTGTTTCAGGAAAATTTAAAAAGTCTGCTGATGATTGCCCCGGTGCGGGGCAAAAGAATTTTGGCCATCGATCCCGGCCTGCGAACCGGCTGCAAGATCGCCTGCGTGGATGAAAC
>JBMNNQ010000058.1:0-7858 GCA_050942615.1 Dethiobacteria bacterium
TTTTTGGCAATGGCCGCTTTGACTGTTTCGACCGCAGCGGGATCTGCGGAATCAACCTTGTTGATAATGGCGATATCGGCCAGGCGCAGGTTGGTTTCACCGGGGTGGTAGCCGGTTTCGTGCCCGGCGCGGTGCGGATCCACAATCACAATATACAGATCAGAAAAATAAAAGGACAGATCATTGTTGCCCCCGTCCCAGAGGATGATGTCGGCTTCTGCTTCAGCCAGGCGCAGGATCTTTTCATAATCGACGCCGGCATAGACGGCGATCCCCTGATCGATATGGGGTTCGAATTCTTCTCTTTCTTCAATTGTACACTTATATTTGTCCAAATCTGCGTAACTGGCAAACTTCATGGCTACCTGCTCTTCCAGGTTGCCGTAGGGCATCGGATGGCGGATGACAGCCACTTTTTTACCGGCATCTGCCAGGATTTGGGCGATATAGCGGGTGGTCTGGCTTTTCCCGCCGCCGGTGCGGACTGCGGTGATGGCTACCACCTTGCGTTGGGAGCGGAGCATGGTTGTCCGGGGCCCCATCAGCCTGAAATCAGCGCCACAGGCTAAAACCAGGGAGGCCTTGTGCATAATATCCTCATGGGCGAGATCGCTGTAAGCGAAAATCACCTGGTCTACGGCGTGTTTTTCGATAAGTGCCGGCAGCTCCTTTTCTGCATAAATGGGGATGCCCGCCGGGTATTCTTTTCCAGCCAGCCCGGGGGGATACTGTCTGCCTTCGATATCCGGAATCTGGGCGGCGGTAAAGGCCACCACCCGATAGGCGGGGTTGTGGCGGAAGTAGGTGTTGAAATTGTGAAAATCCCTGCCCGCCGCACCCATAATAATGACTTTATTTACTTTCATCTCGTCCACCCCTTTTTTCTTTAAGACAGTTCTGTTTGAACCTGCCTCCGCCAATATTTTACCACAGGCTGAAGGGCAGGGCCTACTTTTTTCCGGTAAAAATTTTAAACTGCAAGCTGCAATGCAGCTGCCGGTTTCAGCCGGTTTTTTTATTTCTGCTGCAGAGCCAGATATTCCTGCAGGGAAAGTACGCCGTGGCTGTCACCCTCCTTAAGTTCCTCCAAAATCTTCCCGGCGGCCAAGGCTGTGTCCAGGGAAGTGAAACAGGGGATATTGTGTTCGGCGGCTGCCCGGCGGATCCGGAAGCCGTCTGTATGGGGCATTTTCCCTTTGGTCAAGGTGTTGATTACCAGGTTAATTTCCCCGGCATGAATCAGATCCAGAACATGGGGGGAACCTTCACGGATTTTGTTGATGCGTTTTACATCAAAACCGGCCTCCTCCAAGAAAAGGGCTGTTCCCCGGGTGGCATGAATTTTAAAATCCAGGGCGGCGAGTTTTCGTATCAAGGTGAGCGCCTCTTTTTTATCCTTGTCGGCCACAGTCACCAGAATGTTGCCGGCGGGGGGCATATTAAAATCTGCAGCCAACAGGGCCTTGTACAGGGCATGGGGCAGCTGCCGGTTCATACCCAATACTTCGCCGGTGGATTTCATCTCCGGGCCCAGTGAGGTTTCCAACCGGTAAAGCTTGGCAAAGGAAAATACAGGCGCTTTGATACCGGTGAAAGGTCGCGGGGCGAGGAGCCCCCCCCGGTAACCCAAAGAGGCGATGGTCTGACCCAAGGAGATCTTGGTGGCCAGGTTGATAATCGGCACGCCGGTGATCTTGCTCAGAAAGGGGACTGTCCGGCTGGAGCGGGGGTTGACTTCAATAACGTACAGAATATCGTTGTGGTAAACGTATTGTATGTTCAGGCAGCCCTTGATTTGCAAGGCCAAGGCCAGCTTGGTTGTATAGGAAACCAGCTTCTGCTGCAGTGCCGGTGAAACGTTGAGCGGGGGGTAGACAGCGATGCTGTCTCCGGAGTGAATACCCGCTTTTTCGATATGTTCCATGATCCCGGGGATCAGGCATTCCCGGCCGTCGGCAATGGCGTCCGTTTCCAGTTCGATACCTCTGATGTACTGGTCGATCAACACCGGGTGATGGGGTGAAACATTGACCGCTGAGGTCATATATGCCCGCAGGTCCCTGCTGTTGTAGACGATCTCCATAGCCCTGCCGCCCAGAACATAGGAGGGGCGGACCAGGACCGGGTAACCGATTTCCCGGGCAATTCTTTCCGCATGGTCTACAGTGATGGCCGTCCCCCCGCGGGGGCGGGGGATATTTAGTTTCTCCAGCAGGGCATCAAAGCGGCGCCGGTTTTCTGCGGCATCAATATCTTCCACGGTGGTGCCGATAATTTCAACCCCCGCCTCAACCAGGGGTTCGGCCAGGTTAATGGCGGTCTGGCCGCCGAATTGAACTACAGCCCCCTGGGGTTTTTCGGCCTCAATGACGTTGAGGACGTCTTCCAGGACAAGGGGTTCAAAGTAAAGGCGATCCGAGGTATCAAAGTCGGTGCTGACCGTTTCCGGGTTGTTGTTGATAAAGATCGACTCCAGGCCTTCTTCCCGCAGGGCCCAGGCAGCGTGGACAGAACAGTAATCAAATTCTATGCCCTGCCCGATGCGGATGGGCCCTGCACCCAGGACGACAACTTTTTTATTGGCCGTGGGCCGGACTTCATTTTCCTGTTCATAGGTAGAATAATAGTAGGGGGTTTCCGCCTCAAATTCGGCAGCGCAGGTATCAACCATTTTATAAACCGGCTGCAGGCCGTGCTGCTGCCTCAGGGCGCGGATTTCTTTTTCTGTGGCCCCGATTAGTTCAGCCAGGGCCTGATCGGCAAAACCCGCGTATTTGGCATTGAACAGCAGGTCCTTGGATAAATTTTCTTTGCTGCAGGTTTTAAGCTTATTTTCCAGTTCGATGATGGTTTTAATCTGGTGCAGAAAAAAAAGATCTATTTTGGTCAGGTGGTTGATTTCCACCGGGGTAATACCCCGGCGCAGGGCTTCCGCAACAGCAAAAAGGCGTCGATCGGTGGGGGCAGAGAGTTCTTTTCTCAAGGCGCCGGCAGTCATCTGCTTCAGTTCCGGCAGTTCCAGATGAAAAAGATCAATTTCCAACGAGCGGACTGCTTTCAGCAGGGCTTCCGTAAAGGAACGGCCCAGGGCCATTACCTCGCCGGTTGATTTCATCTGTGTTCCCAATTGGCGTTCGGCCTGGGCAAATTTATCGAAGGGCCAGCGGGGGAATTTTACCACGCAATAGTCCAGGGAGGGTTCAAAACAGGCCCATGTCTGGCCGGTAACCGAATTTCTGATTTCATCCAACTGCAGCCCGATCGCTATTTTGCTGGCCACCTTGGCAATGGGATAACCGGTGGCTTTGGAGGCCAAGGCGCTGGAACGGCTGACCCGGGGGTTGACCTCGATGACATAATACTGAAAACTTTCAGGATCGAGGCCAAACTGGACATTGCAGCCCCCTTCGATCCCCAGGGCCTGAATAATTTTCAAAGAAGCCCGGCGCAGCATACCGTATTCCCGGCTGCTGAGGGTCAGGGCCGGCGCCACCACGATGCTGTCCCCGGTATGGATGCCCATGGGATCGATGTTTTCCATGCTGCAGATGGTGATGCAGTTGCCGACACGATCCCGCATTACTTCGAATTCCACCTCTTTCCAGCCGGCCACGCTTTTTTCGATCAGCAGCTGGTGGATGGGGCTGTTTTTCAGGCCGCGGCGGGCCACTTCCTGCAGTTCAGCTGCGTCCCGGGCCATGCCGCCGCCGGTACCGCCCAGGGTATAGGCAGGCCGCACAATGACCGGGTAACCGATTTTTGCGGCTAACTGCAAGGCGTTTTCCAGGCCGGTGACAATGCCGCTGGGGGGTACCGGTTCTTCGATCTCCTGCATGACCTGTTTAAATTTTTCCCGGTCCTCCGCTTTTTCTATCGCTTCCAAGGATGTTCCCAAAAGCCTGACCCCCAGGCGTTTCAAAACGCCCTGTCGGGCTACTTCCAGGGTGACGTTCAAACCAACTTGGCCGCCCAGGGTGGGCAAAAGGCCGTCGGGCTTTTCCCTTTCCAAAACCTGGGCAATAAATTTGGGGGTGAGCGGTTCCAGGTAGACACGATCAGCCATATTGGTATCGGTCATAATGGTGGCCGGGTTGCTGTTTACCAGGATCACTTCCAGGCCTTCATCTTTCAGGGCACGGCAGGCCTGGGAACCTGCATAATCAAATTCAGCAGCCTGGCCGATCACAATGGGGCCCGAACCGATCACCATAATTTTCTTAATTTGTAAATCACGGGGCATGGTCAACTACACCTCTTTGAGACTAATAGTTTTAAAGAGCCGGAACCGGCAGGTATTTACCAAAAAGACTAAAGGGATGTTCGGGTGCGGTTACTTCGGCAAGAACTTGCGGCGTGTGCTGTATAGTAATTACCTTTAGTTTTTTACTTGCAAACCCCTCCACTGTTTCGTCATGCAGGTGGCGGTGGGTTACGGCCAGGCCGGCCGGCAGGCTGTTTTCAGCGACTGCATAGCCGTGGTTTTGGACGGTAATCTGCACGCGCCCCGTCTGCAGATCCCTGACCGGGTGGTTGCTGCCGCGGTGGCCAAATTTAAGCTTGCAGGTTTTACCTCCCAGGGCCAAGGCAGTAACCAGATGGCCCAGGCCGAGGCCAAGAAGAGGGACTTTGCCCGCCAGTTCCTGCACGACTTTAATGGCGGCCCCCGCCTGCCGCGGATCACCGGGGCCGCCGGCCAGGACCAGCCCGTCCGGTTTAAGACCCATGATTTCCCGGGTATCAAGCCCGGCCGGGACCACGGTCAGGCGGTATCCCCTTTGGTACAGCAGGTGCGGCAGCGACAGCTGCAGGCCCAAATCCAAAATAACAAGGTGGGGGCCGCTGTGGTCATAGCGGCATATCCTTGGAGTGGTAACCACAGAAACCAGATCCAGGTTGGAAAGGAGGGGCGCTTTCCTTATTTTTTTCAAAAGGATCTTTGCAGGTGTATCTGCCGTAGTGATAATTCCCCGCAGGCTGCCTTTTTCCCTGATTAACCGTGCCAGGGCCCGGGTGTCGACGCCGTCCATGGCGATGATGTTTTGTTCCTGCAGGTAATCCCCCAAGGTTTTTACCGCCCGCCAGTTGTTGGGTGCCGGGCAGATTTCGCGCGCAACAAAGCCCCTTAGAAAGGGGCTGCGGGAGGCAAAATCTTCTTCGTTAATACCATAATTGCCTACTAGGGGGAAGGTCATCGTTAAGATATGGCCGCAGGAGGCGGGGTCTGTGATAATTTCCTGGTAGCCGATCATGCTTGTGTTAAAAACAACTTCGCCCCAGGCTTCGCCCCCGGCTCCCCGGGAAGTGCCTTTAAAAAGGGAACCGTCTTCCAGGACGAGCCTGGCTTCCATGTTTGCACACATTAAAAAACCTCCTGACGCCGGAGCCGGCCCAGGAGGTTAAAAGCCACCATTACATACGTAACCTATTAACTCCTTTCCAGCCTCTCCGGACTGGTTTAAAGGATCTTATTGCGTTCGTCTTATTTTAGCAATTGCCGGTGGGGATGTCAACAAAATATGTGCCCCAAAAGATTTATTTCCCCCGGTATAATTATATGATAAGATGTTAAAGGGCTGTGCAGCCCGGCCTGGACACATTTTTATTATTTTTTACCTTTGGTTCTAAAATATTTTGTTCTAAATTTAAACTGCAAAAAGTATTTTTTCCGGGGTGGTTTGATGATCCAGCTCTTTGGGGACGAAATCGGCAAGCAGTTACAGTATATTCTGGAGGAATCTAACCAAAGGCTGCGCCTTTTTGCAATCGGTGCCCGGGATTCATCCCTGCAGTCCTGGGTTTTGGGTAAGCGGCTGGCGGAAATCCTTTTCAAAAGTTATGCCTGTGAGGTTGAATGGGAAAGGGAAGAAATTTTTGGCCTTTGGATGCTCTATGTGCCCCAACTTGATCTTTGGGGAACCGGGGATACTAAGGAAGAAGCTGTGGAAGATCTGATTGCGGCAGCAGAAGACTACCGGGAGGTTTACCTGCAGTGCATTTCTTTTTATTTAAGCGCCGGGCGTGAAAAACACCTTCCCTACGTGCTGCGTCTGGCGTTGGCCGGAGGCGACAGGGAAAAGATAAAAACATTTTTGGGATTACATCGGGAGTGACATAAATAGAAAGGCCGGGTATAAATTGAACCGCCTTGCATGCAAACGGTTGTTTGCTACAGTAAAAAGAACCATGCTTAAATATGCGATGCTGCAGGCAGGGGAGCGAGTGGCCCTGGGTGTTTCCGGAGGCCGGGACAGCAGTGCCCTGCTGTACATCTTTTCCCGGCTACAGTCGCAGGTCCCTTTTAAATTTTATCTGCAGGCTGTTTATATCGATCTGGGCTGGGAAATGGACACCTCCCCTTTGGAAGACCTCTGTTCCCGGCTGCAGGTACCGTTGCATCACGAAAAAACTTTGATTAGGAAAATTGTTTTTGATAAACGCCGGGAAAAGAATCCTTGTTCCCTGTGTGCAAAACTGCGGCGGGGAGCCCTGCACCAGGCCGCCCGGGGTTTAGGTTGCAACCGGGTGGCCTTGGGGCACCATCTGGACGATCTGCTCCAGACCTTTTTTTTAAACTTTATTTTTACAGGGAGAATGAAAACCTTCAAACCCACAACTTATCTTGATCGGCGTGATCTTTACTTAATCCGGCCGCTAATTTATCTGCCCCAAAAAACACTTTCTGCTTTGGCCCGGCAAGAAAACCTGCCGGTAATTAAAAATACCTGCCCTGTAGCCGGGGAAACAAAAAGACAGGAAATGAAGGAATTGATAGACTGTATGGTGGCCCGTTATCCTTTTTTTTATGACAGGTTTATTACGGCGCTGGAAAAAAGCGATTTTTGGCCTTAATTGCAGCTTCCCCGGCCGGTATGGCGGGGGTAAAAATTAAACAAGGTTAAACATAGTTTAAATATATACCCAGAGAAAGGAGCAGTCAGCATCTTGTCACCAGAAAAATTGTGCCGGGAAATAGTGGATTGGTTAAAAGATATGGTTTTTTCTTCAGAGGGCCGGGGGGCCATTTACGGTTTGAGCGGCGGCCTGGATTCTGCTGTGGTGGCGCTGTTATGCAAAAGGGCTTTCGGTGCCCACAGCCTGGCGTTGATGATGCCCTGCTTCGGTCCAAAAACGGAATTGGAACATGCTCTTCTTCTTGCTGAAAAATTTGCAATACCTTATAAGATTATCAACTTGGAAGGGGTCTTTACACAGCTGCTGCAGGCCCTGGAGGGGGGAGCAGATCCCCGGAGCATGGCGGCGGTAAATATCAAGCCCCGCCTGCGCATGACTGCACTTTATTACTGGTCTGCCCGTAAACATTACCGGGTGATCGGCACCGGCAATAAAAGTGAGATCCTGACTGGCTATTTTACCAAACACGGTGATTCCGGCGTAGACCTGGAGCCTTTGGGCGATCTCTTAAAGGAAGAAGTGTGGGCGCTGGCCGCTTACCTGGGGGTTCCCCGGGAAATAACGGCAAAAAAACCCACGGCCGGCCTTTGGAAAGGACAGACGGATGAAACCGAAATGGGTTTTTCCTACAAAGAGCTGGACAGCTGTTTAAAAGGGGAACAAACAGAGCCTGCCCTGCAGGAAAAAATTGTTGCCCTGCAGCAGAACAGCGCCCATAAACGTAAAATGCCACCTATTTTTTGCAAAAATGGTGTGGAAGAATCAGCCTACGGGGTGGACTGAACTGCGCCGTTGTCCTGCAAAGGCAGACGCCCCGCAGGACCGGGGGCGAACTGGATAGGCAGCAGGAAGTCAAAGCTAGTTTATTTTACAGCTGCCCCCGGGAACAGGAACGCAGTGCAGCCCCCTTCTGTACAGGCAGTGAACGGCTGGAACGGCTGTGGGG
>JBMNNQ010000059.1:0-7829 GCA_050942615.1 Dethiobacteria bacterium
GTTTCGCTTAGTCCCCGGTTTGAAACAGAAGCCCTTAGCAGGGAACAAACCAGGGAGCTCCTGCAGCGCGAAGACATTTTAGGATTGGGGGAAACATATTGGTTCCCGGTGGTTGAACAGCAACAAAGGTTTCTGCAATTATTTGAAGATGCCTTCAAGGCGGGGAAAAAGGTGACCGGCCATTCCGCCGGGGCCAGAGGTAATAAATTGATTGCCTATGCTGCCGGCGGGGTCTGTTCCTGTCATGAACCCATTACCGCTACAGAGGTTTTGGAAAGGCTTCGCCTGGGAATGTATGTCCCCTCCCGGGAGGGTGAGATCCGCAAGGACTTGGAAGCCATCGCCAAAATAAAGGATATGGACCTGGATCTGCGCCGGTTTATTTTGGCAACTGATGGAACATCTATTAGGCAGGTTTTGGAAAGAGGATATATGGAGGTTATTCTGGAAAAGGCTATTGCTTTAGGTTTTGACCCCATTGCCGCCGTGCAGATGGTAACCATAAACCCCGCCCAATACCTGAATTTGGATGACCGCCTGGGCGGGATAGCACCGGGAAAATTTGCTGATATGGTCATCATCCCGGATCTGCAGCATATTAAAGCTGAATACGTAATCAGCAACGGCCGGGTGATCGCCCAGGACCGGGAGATGCTGGTCCAACCCCGTAATCACACTTACCCGCAGTGGGCCCGGCAAAGCATCCGCCTGACCCCTGTATTTAAACCGGAAGATTTTATGATCCACGTGCCCGGAGCTGAAAATTCTGCGCAGGTCAGGGTAATTGAACAGGTAGCCGCACTGGTCACCAGTGAACTGCGCCTGGAGGTCCCTGTCTCCCGGGAAAAAATAACTGCCAATCCGGAACAAGACCTGGCAAAGGTAGCCGCCATAGATTTTCTAAGCCCGGAGGGAACGAAATTTATGGGGCTGTTGAAAGGATTTAAATTGCAAAAAGGGGCGCTGGCCAGCAGCACCGCCTGGGATCTGGCCAATATCATCGCCGTCGGCGTCAATGATGAAGATTTAGCCTTGGCTGTAAACAGGGTTATAGAGTTGCAGGGCGGGGCCGTTGTTTGTGCTGATGGCCGGGTACTTGCAGAATTTTCGATGCCCATCGGGGGATGTTTGTCACCGGCCCCCCTTGAAACCCTTTTCCAAAAAACCGGGGAATTTCAGCGTGCCGCCGCCGACCTGGGCTCGCCTTTTCAAGATACACATCTGACACTGATAACCCTGACGACACCCGCCATTCCCTTTTTTAGAATATGTGAAAAGGGGTTGGTAGATATCCGGACCAATGAAATGTTTGGTTTGCAGGTGAATTAAAAATAGACTGCCAAAAGGGGGAAGCCGCTTGCCGGCCAAAAGCAAAGACAATTTAAACAGCAAAAGAAATGCTGCCCACCACCAGAAAATACTGCAAGTTCTTGCAGAGGAATACCCGCAAGTAAACACATTTTTAAAATATAGCAGCCCCTTTGAACTGCTTTTAGCCGTGATCCTTTCTGCACAGACTACAGATAAACAGGTTAATAAAGTTACGGAAAATCTATTTAGGCTCATAAAGGAGCCCGCAGATGTTTTGCGGCTGGAACCTGCCTGCCTGGAAAAAATGATTAAAGGGTGCGGCCTATACCGGCAAAAAAGCCGCCAGATTAGGGAGACATCCCGCCTTTTATGTGCAAAGTTTGACGGCAAAGTACCACGAACCAGGGAAGAACTAATGGAGCTTCCCGGGGTGGGGCGCAAAACTGCAAATGTAGTTCTCAGCGTGGCCTTTGATATTCCTGCCTTTGCTGTAGACACGCATGTGCAGCGGGTTACCCGCCGGCTTGGTTTAAGCAGGGGAAAAAGCGTTTTGGCTGTCGAAAAGGAAATTTGCAGCCTGGTTCCTGCAGTGCTTTGGAAAAAAACCCACCGCCGGCTGATCGCCCACGGGCGCCGGTTTTGTCGTGCCCGGAAACCGCTGTGCGATACCTGCCCTTTAAGCCCCTATTGCCCTGCAACCGGCAAAGGATAAAAACTTTTGTTGAAAAATAGCATCCCGTTCCCTAAAAAGGGCAACCGGCCAGGTTGCCCTTTCAGATTATCACTGGTATTGATACTTGCCTTAGAATCAGGTAACCAAAGGTTTAAGGCTTTGTTCTTCTGTCAGGGGTGTGCTTTTCTGCAGATTTGCAAAAAAATCTTCGATTTCACGGGGCCCCATGGAATCCAGTTCATCCAGCAGGGAGGGAAAAAGTGGGGGGTAGATTTCATAAAGGTATTCATACATTTTTTCCACCATGAATTCCGTGTCGGGCATGTTACCCCAAATCTTTTGGAGGTGTTCTGTAGACATAAAGACCGCTTGGCAATAATCACGCATAGCCAGCAAAATTTTTTCCATTTTTTGCGGCCAAGCCAGTTCACTTTTGTTCACGTCATAAAGTTCTACAGCCTTACCAACAGCGGTTTCTTTCCATTCTAAAGCCTTTCCAATTTCCTGGTACTGCGCCGTCAGTTCCTCACCCTTTTCTGCAGCGTACTGTTCCATTCCATACTGTAAATAATTGATCCGTCCGTTAATGAATATTTCCAGCGTCCGGACAAGGCCGACGATATTTCTTTCCTCAATTTTTTCCAGATCATGCTTAAAAATAAACCCCTCCGGGCAGTCGGCCATTCTTTGCAAGAGCGTTGTGCAAAATAAATAACCTTTCAAACAGGGCAGTTTTTGCCGGCCTTCCGTAGGCCGCCAACCCCAGTTACAAGCCCTTTTCATAAAACGCAGGTAGAGAATAGCCTGGCTTTCCGGGCTTTCCCGGGGAAGATCATAGCCGGTAGCGCTTAAATGTTCCCCATTTGCCGGGATATTCGGGAAAATGTTGAAATTAGTGGCTAATGTGTCAAAGATGCCACAAAAATACTTGCCGTTTTCCCAAAAAACGTGGGGATGGTTGTATAGACCTGTTTTTTCCAAATCGTAGCGGCCTACGCCGGTGACACCTAAAGGAGGGTAGTGGCCATCCACCCTTAAAATCAGCCTGATTTCAGGAGCCCAGGTCATCTCTTCAAATTCCACCAGCGGTAATTTTTCCAGGACTCCTCCCTGCAAGGTAGCATCAATATATTCGTCGGGAGTTACAAAGTGAACCTGCAGATCATCTCGTGTTTCCTGTAAAACCTCTTGCCAGGCCTGTTCCATAATAATCAAAGCCAAGTCACCAAAATCCATCAGTTCCAGATCCTGAATATGAACCAACACGCCGTCAGGCGGGGCCTTTTCCAATTCTGCACGTAACACTTTTTTATAAAGTGCTATGCCGGCCTCCCTGGAAATGGGAAATTCCTCATGCTCCTGGCGCAGATATTCATTATCAAAAACAGGGTATTTCCCCAGCATATATCCCTGGAATTTTACGTCTTCCCGTTTCATTTTTGTAATGGGGCGCCATATTTCCTGGGAAATGGGGAAATTACGGGGCAGGGCCAGCAGCTCCCCCTGGCTGGTTTCTAAACGAAAGGGTAAATAGCGGTAATCGCCTTCCCCCCGCACCCGGAAAGGCGCCTTAACTGTGCTTAGATGCGGGAAAATAACATAGTCTATATTTGCCTTTTTTATACCGGACATCTTATGGAAACTGTAGGATGCTTCCGGGGAAAAAAGACCGTTATATTTGGGATAGGGAACCTGCATATAGTTATGCAGAAATTGCCTGTTCCAGAGAATTTCCTGGGTAATCTCCTTTTCCCGGAGTAAAGAAACATGCGTATGGTGTGCATGGCCATAAAGGGGATAAAGCCTTTTGCGGGCATAGGCCTCCTTCAATTTTTGAAAAGCAGCGGGCACAACATCTTCAATCTGATATAAAAGTTCATTGGAATATTCTACACATAAGGGTGCATGCAAACTGTCACCAAATTCTATACTCTGGGAATAAATATCCCGGCCTTCTTCTTTCCTTTTTTGCATATAATTTTCATCTAAAATAGTCTTTTTCATTGGGTTTTGTTCATCCAAAGAAGAAAGCAGTATTTCCGGTAAGTCCCAAAGCAGTTCATGGGCATGAAAAGCTAAAATAACATAAACTTTTTTCAAAAACAGGCCACCTCCAACAATCTTAAGTTGTCAATAAACGTTAAACGTTAAAATATACTAAAAGTTTTTTTTTGCCCTAACTTCTCAACCAGGCCTGGCCGGGGAAAAAAATACCTTTGCATAACACTTTTATAGTTTTGCCAGCCCCCACATAAGGCTTTTATATCATTTCCATTAAGCAAAAAAGTAAACAAGGTCGTTTCACCAAATTTTAGATTGCTTTTTGTACCTGCCTTTTTACAGCCGGGAATGTTTTATGCCGGTTGCCTTAAGCCCCAGAAAATTAAAGCAACTCCCAGGTAAATGAAAAACATTTTATGAAAATTTACCTTCCGGGCCAGTCCGCTTAAACCCAGATACATTGCACCTAAAAAAATTAAAGGCCCGAAGGAGGCCAATAATGCGTTGACTTTTAAGGCATATTCCAAGCTATTAAACCTGTAGATCAAAAGAGCAGCCACAACTTCAATGCTCCCGGATAGCAGGCGCAGCAAAACAATACCCAATAATAATGAAGAAACCATCATTTCACCCCCCGGATTTTTCAAACCCTGTGAAAACACTAAACAAAAATATTTTTTCAGCTTTATTTATTATATTCAAACTACACTGTATAAATAAGATGAAAATAAAACGGGGATAGAAGCTTTTTTTTCGGTAAAAATAAGAATGGCTGAAAGGAAGGTGGAAAAATGGCTAAAAAATATAATAAAGGTAGAAAACAAAAACCAAACTTCTCCAAAAGAAACAGAGGCCGTTCCAACATGGAAACCGCCTCAGAATTGAGTCCCGAAAACAAAAGTTCAGACAAAAAAAGCGTTAAACAAAACGAACAGTCCCCCACCTCCTAAGGAAAAATAAACTTTTTTTCAAAACTCTTGTTTCCAGAGACAGTATTTTTTCCTAAGGGGCAGGGGTAAACTGTTCACTTGTTACCAATGGGGCAGCGGCCCTGGGCACAACTGCGGGGCCTGGGCCCTTATTTTTCTAGCGGCCCGTCAACCCCTGCTCCAGAAAAGGTAGCCATTTCATGTAATATTTTTACTGAAGCCTCGATGATATTCATAGCCAGGGCGGCACCTGTCCCCTCCCCCAGGCGCATATTCATAAAAAGTATGGGCTTTATACCGATTATCTCCAGCATTTTTTTATGTCCAGGTTCGTCCGACAAATGTGAGGAAAGCAGGTAACCCCTGATATACGGTTGCAAAGCAGTGGCTACCAAAGCAGCGGCCCCAGATATAAAACCATCTAAAACCACTGGAACCCGAAATGTTGCTCCTGCCAAAATTACGCCTACAAGACCGGCAATTTCCAGCCCCCCAACTTTGGCCAAAGCCTCCAAAGGTTTTGCCGCCACCGGCGAATTTATTTTCAGAGCCTTTTCAATGGCCTCTATCTTTTGTTTTAAAAGGGCATCGCTGGCCCCTGTTCCCCGGCCTGTAATATTTTCCACAGGAACACCTGAAAAAACTGCAAGCAGGGCCGTACTGGCAGCTGTATTACCAATACCCATTTCCCCTATACCCAATAGATCACTACCCTTTGAAAGGCAGCCCCGGGCCACTTCAAAGCCTGTTTCAATCGCCTTTAAAGTCTGTGCAACGGTCATCGCCGGCCCCTTAGACATATTTTGGGTCCCGTAGGCAACCTTCCTCCGTAGAAGCAGAGGATGATCTTTAAAGTCAGCGGCCACGCCAACATCTACAATCAAAAGTTCCGCGCCTACATGACGTGAAAAAACATTCATTGCCGCCCCCCCGCTTAAAAAATTATAAACCATTTGGGCAGTTACCTCCTGGGGGTAAGCATTGAAACCCTCCTTCAGAATACCGTGATCCCCTGCCATCAGAATACATGTTTTTTTGGTAATGGCAGGCAGTGCTTGACCGGTGATCCCGGCAATTTTTTTGGCGATCTGCTCCATCACTCCCAAGCTGCCTTTGGGCTTCGTTAGATCATCCAACCGGGCTTGCGTCTGAGCCATGGCCTCCTCTTTTAGAGGTTTAATTTGAGCCAGCACCTTTTCCAGCTTAAACATTTTAAAGAACCTCCTTTAATAAAAAAATTTATTACTTAATTTAAACCGGGTAAAACCCTCTTCATCCTGATTTTTTGATAACTTTTTTGAAAAAACCTGCGGTAACTTTGTGCACCTGCCGGCACATCAAACCGGGTAGGAGGCCACCCATTAATTGTGCGGCTGACCTCCCACACCACCGTACGTACCGTTCGGTATACGGCGGTTCCAAAGGTTACATATTACTTTGCAAACAACATGCAGTCAGACGAAGATAGCCGCTGCGTTTGAACCTTTCATTGGAAAGGGCAATTAGGGACACCCTTGCCTTCAGCTATGTGCCTGACACTGTCAACCCGCACCCGGGACTTTCACCCGTCAGACTGCGCCCATGCCGGGCACACCAAAAACAAAGTTCCCGGCCAAATGGCCGGGAACTTTACCATCATCCCCTCACCTGCAAAACCAGGCAGGTGCATACAGCTAAAGGCAGGTCTCCTGGCTTCCGGATCAAAGCTTGTTTACTACACCTAAGTTCCTTCCCGTTCCCCTTCCCTTTACGGTTAGGAAACAGTGGCTTTGGCTGCAGCTCTCCGGTTACAGTGGCGGGACCGCGCAGGAATTACACCTGTCTTCCCTATTCTCCGCTAAAAACGGCACCTTTAGCAACAATATTATTTATTTTATTATACTATTTTTTACTCCCACGGGCAAGGACAACAATTATTATATTTTTTAGTCCTAAAAAGATTGCCGGGGATAATTATTAGTGAAAAAACAAAAGATAAAGATAAGGAGGGATAACATGTCCGATGAAAGAAAGTACGACGAAACAAAAAGTGTCAGTTATGCAGGAATTAAATATGGAAGCTGGTTGTTAGGTTTAATCATTATCCTTTATTTTGTTGGACGTCATCTTTTCCCTTTTATCCGCTCCCTGTTTTGAAAATTTGCCGTACTAATAACCCATTTTATCCCATGGCAATGCTTTTTTAACTATTATATTAATAAAGGTTAACATATTGTTGTAAATTTTTCATGGTCAGAGCAGGGCAAGCATTAACAAGCTTGCCCTGCTCCCTTTTTTAGGTATACTAGGAGTTAACATAAATCTTCCTGAATGTAGCCGCCTTTTACAAAAATGAGGCTTGTTCACCTTCAGGAAAAAACAACAGGAGGTAATCCATGTTTAGACGAAAACTTAAACACAAATTTTGGCGAAAGGTATTAACTATGTTGCTCATATCGGGAATGCTGTTGGTCCTTTTTCAGGCTGGTGCAGGAGCGTTTACTTACAACGTGGCCCCCGGCGATAACCTTTTCCAAATTGCCCAAAGATACAGCACCACTGCAACGGAACTGGCCCGGGCCAATAACATCGCCAATCCAAACTGCATTTATCCCGGCCAGGTACTGACTATTCCCACCCGGATACATACTGTTCTCCCCGGAGAAACCCTTTGGACCATTTCCCAGAAATATGGGGTAAACCTGACAGCGCTCATTTCTGCCAACCCCGCCCTGTCACCGCAAAATATTTACCCGGGTCTAAAAGTAAATTTGCCCGCAGGCACAACGACAGCCCAAGCTTCAGCTCAGCCTTTAACCTCCCGCGGGGGTAGAAGTTATTCCCCGGGCGAAATTGATCTTTTTGCCCGCCTGGTCCATTCCGAAGCAGGAAGTGAACCTTATACCGGGCAGGTTGCTGTTGCTGCTTCTGTTTTA
>JBMNNQ010000060.1:0-7792 GCA_050942615.1 Dethiobacteria bacterium
GAATAAACCACAAAGTTTAGAAGAGCTGCTGAAAAGGCCGGAATTAAATTACCAAAAGTTAGCCGGGGTGCTGGACAAGGAGCAGCGCCGGCAGCTTTCCGCCGACGAAGAAGTGATCCGGGAAACGGAAACGCAGATTAAATATGCCGGCTATATCACCAAACAGGAAAAAAGCGTCCAACAACTTTCCAGGTTGGAATCCAAACTGATTCCCACCGATTTTGTTTATGATGCACTAACCAACATTTCAATAGAAGCCCGGGAGAAGTTAAAAGAAATCAGGCCCCGGACCTTAGGGCAGGCTTCCCGCATCGACGGCGTAACCCCGGCCGATCTTTCTTTCCTCAACCTGCACCTGGAAAACAGGCACCGTTCCCGTGCTAAACCGGCAGGGAAAACGGTAGAGAATACGGTTGCAAAAACGCTGGAACAGGCGCCGGAACAGGGTCCGGTAGAATGAACGGGCGGCAAAAAAATGCTGGCGACAAGCCGGTGCTTAAAGGCGTGGGTATTGATCTGGTCTGCATCCGGCGTATCAGGCGCGTCTACAAGCGCCGGCCGACACGGTTTTTAAACAGGATTTTTACAGAAAAAGAAATTGCGCTTTTTAAAGCTAAAGCAAATCCTTTCCCTTCCATGGCTGCCCGTTTTGCAGCTAAAGAAGCAGTCGCCAAGGCCTTGGGCTGCGGTATCGGCCGCGTTGGCTGGCGCGATCTGGAAATTTTGTCTGTCGCCGGGGGAAAGCCTGTGGTTTGCCTGCAGGGGGCAGCACAGGCTTTGGCCAAAAAAAAGGGGATCAGGGGGATTGAAATTTCCCTTTCCCATGACAATTTTTACGCTGTGGCCCAGGCAGTCGCCTATTAGCGAACAGCTCAAAAACCCTTTTTTCCCGGTAAAACCACGAACCCCGGTTGGAAAACAGCATTAGGCAGCATTAGAAAGCAGCCAGTCAGCTTTCAGCTAATGGTAAATAAAGGCAGACAGCGCTGAATGGTAGCCAGGCAGTGATCGGTCAGCCGCCAGGCAGTGATCAGGCAGCTACCAGGCAATGGCAGGCAGCGGGAAACACCGGAAGGTTACAAGCAGCAGTGGAAAAAGGCTGCAGTCAGCAGTGGTCAATGGTTAGCAGTGCCCAAATAGCAGCTGGGCGGGGCGCCCTGTTTAAATTTGGCAGCCTCCCGCGGCAACTTTTTGTGTTTTTTCTCTTGACTCCAAAAATAATTTGTGGTAATTTTGTGGTAATCCCTATTGTTTTAGTAGGGTTAAACAAAAAGTCAGTATGCTTTTCTTGAAAGGGTTTGCTTTTTTATTATTGGAATCCTGAGTAAAATACTCAACATTAACTACAGCCCATTAACTACAGCCCAATTACAGCAGTTCAATATCAACAGACTAGCATCATTAACAGGTCAACATTAACAGCCTAACATCAGCAGTTTAGCATCAGCAGCCTAACTACAGCAGGCTAACTACAGCAGACTACAGCAGACTGCAGCAGACCAACATCGGCAGACCAGCAGCAGATTAACAGCAGCAGTTTCCCCGAATCAGCTAAAAATGATCTGGAAAGGTGGAGAAAACGGGTGCGTTTAACGGCAAAGGGAGAATACGGTGTCAGAGCGATGATCAACTTAGCCTTAAATTATCCAGCCGGGCCGACCCCCTTAAGCCAAATTGCCCGCATGGAAAATATTTCCCGGCAGTTTCTGGAACAAATTTTTGCAACCTTAAGGCGTGAGGGACTGATTAACAGCACCAGGGGCACCAAAGGCGGCTATTCTTTGGCAAACCATCCCGAAAATATTTGTGTCGGTGACATCATCAGGGCTTTGGAAGGCCCGATTGTGCCGGTGGATTGTTTAAATGAAAGAAAAGAGGGCGAACAGCTTTGCAGCCGCGAGGATATTTGCCTGGCCAGAAACGTGTGGGAAAAGCTGCGGGATCATATCAACAACTTACTAGACAACATAACTTTGCAGGATATGCTGGACTGCAGGTTCTGATTCCCTGCCGGCAATGGGAAGGGGGCGCTTCAGCCTGGTTTCCCGCCGGCAACAGGGGCGGGGCGCTACAGTCCTGATTTCCTGTCTGCCTTAAATTTCGCAGCGGTTCTGAACATAATTGAAAGGGGCCTTTCAGCATGCAAAAGATTTACATGGATCACGGTGCTACCACCCCCCTGGATGAGGAGGTCCTGGCGGCAATGCTTCCTTACCTGCGGGGCAAATACGGGAACCCCTCCAGCTTGCATTTTCACGGCCGTGAGGCCCGCGCAGGCCTGGAAACAGCCCGGGAAAAAACTGCACGGGCCTTGGGCGCCTCCCCGGAAGAAATAATTTTTACCTCCGGGGGCACGGAAGCAAACAATATGGTCATTCAAGGTGTGGCCAGAAATTTTTCCGCCGGCGATCGGCGGCACGTTATCACCAGCGCCATCGAACACCATGCTGTTTTGGACACGGTAGCCTACCTGGGTCGGAACGGCTTTGATGTTACCTTTTTGCCCGTGGATCGCTACGGCCTGGTTGATCCGGAAGAACTGGCCGCAAAAATAACGGCTAAAACTATTTTGGTAACCGTGATGACGGCCAACAATGAAATAGGCACCATCCAGCCCATCGCCGAGATCGGGCAAATTTGCCGGCAAAAAGGCGTCTATTTCCACACCGATGCCGTCCAGGCGGTGGGGAACATGCCTTTTAACCTCAAAAAACAGCCGATCGATATGCTCTCCCTTTCCGCCCATAAATTTTACGGGCCCAAGGGTGTGGGCGCCCTCTATATCCGCCAAAAAACGGGGATCAAACAGCTGGTTTTCGGCGGCGCACAGGAAAATAAAATGCGTCCCGGGACGGAAAACCTGCCGGGCATCGTCGGGTTGGGCCGGGCCATTGAAATGGCCACCACCGACTTGGAAGCAAAAACCGGGGCCCTGCGAAAATTAAGGGAGCGGCTGATCAGCGGGCTGCTGCAGATAGAAGCGGTCCGGCTGAACGGGCATCCCACAAAAAGGCTGCCGGGCAACGTCAATGTCAGCGTGCCCTATGTCGAAGGGGAATCGCTTTTACTGCACCTTGACTTAAAAGGCATTGCCGTTTCCAGCGGTTCAGCCTGCACTGCCGGTTCCCCCGAGCCTTCCTATGTCCTGCTGGCCATCGGGCTGGATCGCCAAACAGCACAGGGTTCGCTGCGCCTGACCCTGGGCCGGGGCAATACCCCCGCAGAAGTGGAATATACACTGCAGTCCGTGCAGGAAATTGTGACCAAACTGCGGGAAATGTCCCCGTTGTTTGACAGCGCCAAAGGGGCCGTCTAAGGAAGCCCTTCGCCGGGCCATATATTCATACCGGGATCAACAAATAATACCAAAATAGTTTGGGAGTGAAGAAAAATGTACAATGAAAAAGTGATGGATCACTTTCAAAACCCCCGCAATGTGGGAAAAATGGATGACGCTGACGGCGTCGGGGAGATCGGCAACACTACCTGTGGCGACATCCTGAAAATTTTCATCAAGGTCGAAAACGACACCATCAGCGATATCAAATTCCTGACTTTTGGTTGTGGAGCAGCAATTGCCAGCAGCAGCATTCTAACAGAAATGGCCAAAGGAAAAACCCTGTCCGAGGCCCTGGCCTTAACCAACATGGATGTGGCTACAGAATTGGGCGGGCTGCCCCCTGAAAAGCTGCACTGTTCCAACCTGGCCGCCAGTGCCCTGCAAAACGCGATCGCCGACTACAGGCAAAAGACAGAGCGTGTCTAGGCTTCCAAAGCCTTTTTACTTTTCTATTTAATTGCAGGTTCAAAAAAACATATTTGTTAATCCCCCCCGCATAATTATATAAATACGATATTTTTTTTTTGAGGGGGGTTATTTTGTTTACGAAAAAGCGTTTCCCGGCAAGGCGTACAAGGCGTGCGTCAAAACTGTTACAGCGTCCCCGTTTCCGGAAGGGTTTGAAGGGTTTTCTTCCGGGCCCGGATTTCCTGCCTGTACTCCTGATGATCGGTTTTATCATCGCTCTTATTTTATTCACCTACCCCTCGGGAGCAGGCGCCTTTTTGAATGCCGGTTACCTCAAAACAGCAATTGTGGAAAAAATATTTTGTGTGGATTACCTGCGTCTGCTTACCAACTCTCTGCCGGGCCTGCGGCCGGCCGACGCCCTGCCCGACAAGGAGGCGGGGCTGCCTGCCAAGCAGCCCCCGTGGCGGGATTACCCGCGGTTAATATTAAGCAATGAACTGGCCGGCCTCCCCTTGCCGGGGGCAGCCAGGGTGTTTGTCCCCGCCGCCGCCGGCGACAGCACCGCTATGTTCAGCGATCCAGCGGCGGGGGAGGCCGAAGGCCTTGCCTTTTTGGTGGAAAAAACAGCAGGCGGGGCGGGGCCGGGGGCGGGGGCCTCCGCTGCCGAAGGGCCCTTCAACCCGGCGGCAAAGCCCCTCAGCCCCTTGGAAAACCCGGACAGCAAACCTTTGCTGCTGCTCTACCACACCCATGCCAGCGAATCCTTTCTGCCGATTTCCGGCCAGGCTTTTTCTGCCAGCCAGGAACAAACCGTGGTTCATTTTGGGGCCGCCCTGGCCAAAACGCTGCGCGAAGACTACGGTATCCCCCTTTTGCATCACCAAGGGGTCTATGATCAGCCCCGGCGGGCCGCCTACCAAAAAGCCGGCCCGGCTGTGGAAAAAATTCTGCAGCAAAACCCGCAAATAGAAGTGGTCATCGACCTGCACCGGGACGGCGCCCCCCGTAAAATTACAACAACAAACGTTGCCGGGCAGGATACCGCCCGGATACTCTTTGTCATCGGCACCCGCCATGAAGGTTGGTCGGGCAACCTGCGCTTTGCCCTTTTCCTGGAAAATTTTATGCAGGAAAAATACCCGGGCTTTTCCCGGGGCATCCACAAAAACGCCTATGACTGCTACAACCAGCACCTGCATCCGCGCAGCCTGATTGTAGAGATCGGCGGGCACGAAAACAACAAGGGGGAACTTTTAAGGGCCGTCCCCCCTTTGGCAAAGGCGCTGGCCAGTATTTTTGATTAAACTACACAGGCCGGTTATTATTTTCAAACAGGATACACCCCAGCGGTTGCTGGTATAAATATCTGTTTTTGGTACAAAGTACAGGCTGAGGGTTTTTAAAGGAGTGTCAGCATGCAATTAAAACCGGCAGCCTTATTTTTTTGTGGGATCCTGCTCTTTTTATTGCTCGTTTACAGCGGCCTGTACGCAACAGAAAAAGGCCTTTTGGCGCTTACCGCCGGGCAGGGCCCGCCCCGGGCCTTTAGTTTAAAATTGGCTGAAGGCCAGTTTACAATCATCTTTGCCGGCAGGGACTACCTGCTGTCTTTTAAATGAACTATTTGTGGCCGCAGGCCCAACTTGCAGTATATTCTGATATAATAAAAGGAGGTTCCTGCTTTAAATTCCTTACAAATAGGTGTATACGGCAGGAGAGCAACCCCAACGGGTTTTTTAGCTTGACAAAATTTTAGGCGGGTGTTATTGTAAAAAAGAATGGTTAGCACTCTCGGCACAGGAGTGCTAATCGATGGGGGGTCAAGAGGATGGGGATCAGTGCCCGTAAACAGGTCATCCTGCAGGCAATTGTTACCGAACACATCAAATCAGCCCAGCCTATCGGTTCCCGCACCATCGCCAGGCGTTATAAAATAGGTTTAAGTTCTGCCACCATCCGCAACGAGATGGCAGACCTGGAAGAAGCCGGCTATCTTTTTCAACCGCACACCTCCGCCGGGAGAGTGCCCTCCCAAAAAGGCTACCGCTACTATGTAGATCAGCTGATGGAGGCCCCGGAGCTGGAGGAAAAGGAAAAGGCCCGCATTAAGGAAGTCTATGCCTACGAAAAATTAAAAGAAATAGAGGAAATTATCAAATATACGTCCCAGCTATTGTCCCTGCTCACCAACTACACATCGCTCATCCTGGGGCCGCAGCTTAAAAAAAGTGCTTTTAAAAAAATGCAGATCATGCCGGTGGATGCCCGCCGGGGTTTGCTGGTGCTAGTGGCAGATACGGGGTTTGTCAAAAATAAGATTATCAATCTTCCACGGACGCTTTCTCCCGGTGAGCTGGGGCGCATCGTGGCCTACCTTAACCAACGGTTAAAGGGCCTCACCATTGATAAAATAACCTCGCAGCTGATCGGTGAGCTGCGCCGCGATCTCTATCACCATATAAAATTCCTGGAAGATACTTTTATGCTCCTGGAAGGCAGCCTGGCCGAAGATGAAAGAAGGGTCTTTTTAGGAGGCACCAGCAACATACTTAACCAGCCGGAATTTGAGGATATCAAGAAGATCAAGGCCTTGCTTTCCCTCTTTGAACAACATTCCTTACTGGCGGCCCTTTTAGAAAGGCCGGTTGCTGCCGGTGAAGATATTGTGATCCGCATCGGCAAGGAAAATGTTTTAAAAGAGGTGCAGGAATGCAGCCTGGTAATGGCTACCTACTGCCTGGGCAAGGAAGTGATGGGGACGATTGCCGTTTTGGGCCCCACACGGATGAACTATGCAAAAACGGTAGCCGTGATGCAGCAGATCATCGGTCATCTGCGCCGGCTTTAGCCAAAGGAGTGAACAAGCAGTGGAGGAAAAAAACCCGCGTTTGTTTTCAGACGCCCCTGCCGGGGAGGCAGAAGCACCCTTAGAACAGGGGGCTGGGGAACAGGGAACCGGCAAGGAAAAAGAAGCTTTTGCCGCCGGGGATACCGGGGAAACAGGAGCGCCGCTCACCCCGGAGAAGCTGCAGGCAAAATTTGCCGCACTGGAACAGGAAAAGAACACAGTCGAAAACAGGTTGCTGCGCTTGCAGGCCGATTTTGACAACTACCGCAAACGCGCCCGCCAGGAAAAAGAAGAGATGATCGGCCTGGCAAACTTCGTGCTGATCCAAAAACTCTTACCCGTGATTGACAACCTGGATAGGGCTCTGGCCGCCCTGCAGGAAGCCCCGGCCGGCATGCGGGAAGGGTTGGAAGCAATCAAAAAGCATTTCCTGGAGGTTTTACAACAGGAAGGGGTTGCTTTGATCGAAAGCGTGGGGCAGCCCTTCGATCCCCGCTTTCACGAAGCTGTTCTAAGAGAAGAAGGTTCGGATCATCCGCCGGATACGGTCGTGGCGGAGCTGCAAAAAGGATACATTATGCACCAAAGGGTTTTACGGGCCAGCAAGGTCCAGGTTTCTGTAGAATAAACAATAAATGGTGATCAAATAAGGAGGGAATAACAATGTCCAAAATCATCGGTATTGACTTGGGAACAACAAATTGCGCTGTTGCCGTTTTAGAAGGCGGCGTGCCGGAGATTATACCAAATGCCGAAGGCAGCAGGTTAACTTCTTCCGTGGTAGCCTTTACCAGGGAAGGGGAAAGAATAGTGGGGCAGGTGGCCAAACGCCAGTCCATTACCAACCCCGATCGAACCGTGCTCTCCATTAAAAGAGAGATGGGCACGGATTTTAAAGCCCACATCAACGGGCAGGATTATACACCCCAGGAAATTTCGGCGATGATCTTGCAAAAGCTCAAAGCTGACGCCGAAAGCTACTTAGGAGAAAAAGTTACCAAGGCCGTCATCACCGTCCCCGCCTATTTTTCAGACAGCCAGCGGCAGGCCACCAAAGATGCCGGCCGTATCGCCGGGCTGGAAGTCGAGCGCATCATCAACGAACCGACAGCCGCCGCGCTGGCCTACGGCCTGGATAAAGGCGAAGACCACACCATTTTGGTCTATGACTTGGGCGGGGGCACCTTTGATGT
>JBMNNQ010000061.1:0-7703 GCA_050942615.1 Dethiobacteria bacterium
GGAGGAAAAAACTGCAGAAAAAAGCTCGTCTTCCGGTTAAAATTAGTGTTTGCTCCGTTGGCAAAGTTGGTGCAGCGGCAGGGATACTGCCCGCCGGCAGCATAAGCCTGAGGGCTAAGTTTATACTGCAAACGATTGGTAAGGGAGATTTTTTTGTGCCCGATAATTCTGTTTTTACCGGCAAAGCAAAGCAAACAAAAAAAAACAGCGCCCCTCAAAAAGGGGTGCTTTATCTATGTGCCACACCGATTGGTAACTTGGGAGATATCACGCTGCGAACCCTGCAATGTTTGCAAGAGGCCGCACTGATTGCCGTGGAAAGTGTCAGGCGTTCCCGGAAGCTGCTGCATTATTATGGCATTAAGGCCCCCCTGATTTCTTACCGGGAGGCTAACCGGGAAAAAGCCGGGCGGGAAATTCTGAATAAGGTAAAACAGGGCGCAAAGGTCGCCTTGATTACCGATGCGGGCATGCCGGTAATCTCCGATCCCGGTTCCCATCTGGTGCGTTTGTTTTTAACTGCAGGGGCGCCTTTTACTGTGCTGCCCGGGCCGTCTGCAGCGCTGACTGCCCTGGTCCTGGCCGGGTTTCCAGCTGAAAAATTTGTTTTTTGGGGATTTTTAAGCCGTCAGAAAAAGGAACGGGCCCGGGAACTGGCGGAGCTGGCGGCAGAACAGAAAACGGTTGTGCTCTATGAGGCGCCGCATCGCCTTTTGCAGACTTTGCGGGAAATGGCACCCCTGATGGGGACAAGGGAAATGGCCGTCTGCCGGGAACTGACCAAAAAATTTGAGGATGTCCGCCGGGGCAGCGCCGGAGAACTATTGTCATATTTTACAGGGGAACGCCCCCGGGGTGAAATAACCTTGGTGCTTGCCCCGCTAAGCAATAATGAAAAACTGAGCGGCGAAAGCGGAAAAGATAAAAAAGTTGCTGCTGAACCTGCCGCCTGCTACCGGGCGGAGTGCCGGGAAATGCTCCGGCAGGCACTGCAAAAAGGTGACCCCCCCACCGCCGCTGTAAAAAAAACAGCCCGAAAATTAGGCCTGCCCCGCAAGGAAGTCTACGCCCTGCTTTTGGAATTAAAGCAGCAGGAAGAAGGACGCCCCAGCCGCATGGACGCACCTTGTAAGAAATAGTTTCTACACAGCCTGACGTAATTTGTGGCCGGCGGCGATGTTGTACGCTGTTGCCTTGGACAACCAACACAGGTGCGTCCCAGTGGTTGGTATTATCCTTGCTGCATTTTGTAGCGATACATTGCTGCCAGTATTTCAACTGCTTCTTCCGGGGTGGAATATACCGGGATGCCGGCTTGTTCCAGGGCGATCACTTCGTTCATGGCAAATTCCCTGCAGGGTACGCAGCAGAGCAGGGGTTTTCCCTGTAAGTCAATTTTTGGTAAGACCTGCACATAGGTTTCCAGGATCTCTGCCTGCAGGACGACGATGAAGCTGCTGATTTTTTGATCATGCAGTCCGATTTCAAGCGTTTTCCTGACCAGCTCGGCGTTCATATCAAAGGTATAATCCACCGGGTTATTGCACCCCACGTAAGGGGGCACTATTTCCCGCAGCTGCCGGTAGGTTTCCCCGCCCAGTTCCGCCGGCTGCAGGTTGTTCAGGGACAGGGCATCGGCGGCGGCCACACCCAGGGAACCGGTGTAGGAGATGACCAACGCCCCGGCCCCTTGGGGGAGGGGCTGTTTGGAAAAGGCCCGGGCCAGTCCGAACAGGTGGTCATTGTCTCGCGCCCGGATGATACCCGCCTGCCTGAAAGCGGCATCATAAATCAGGTCGTTGCCTGCCAGGGAGGCGGTATGTGAGGAAGCTGCTTTTTTCCCGGCTGCGGTCCGGCCGGATTTGAGGACGATAACCGGTTTCCGGGCTGTCACTGTCCGGGCCACATCAATAAACCGGCGCCCGCTCCTTACATCCTCCAGATAAAGGCAAACTACAGACAGATTTTCATCCTCCCCAAAATATTCCAAAATATCGGTTTCATTCAGGTCCGCCTTATTGCCGATGGTCGCTACAATGCCAAAATCCATGGTATGCCGCATGCCCCAAAGCATGCCGGCGGCATAAACCCCTGCCTGGGCAATCAGCCCGATATTGCCCTTGCGCAGTTCGCGGACAATGCCGATGGACTGGACCATATGGTGGTGCGTATTGATAATGCCGGAGCAGTTTGGGCCTAAAAAACGGCAGTTATATTTTTCTGCCGTTTTCTTCAGCGCTGTTTGCACATTTTCACCGCCGGTGCCGGTTTCAGCAAAGCCTGCCGATTCAATAACGACAAATTTGATTCCCCGGCGGCAGCATTCTTCAAAGGCCTGTAAAGTGTGTTCTGCAGGAACCAAAATTATGGCAGCGTCCACCGGTTCCTTAATGGCGCCGACGTTGGGTACCGCGGCTACGCCCTGGACGCTTGGGGCTTTGATATTCACCGGGTAGAGGCGGCCCGCAAAACGATGGTACAATAAATTATTAAAAACATTCCAGCCAAGTTTGCCGGGGCTGTCCGAAGCGCCGATCACAGCAATGCTTTGCGGATAGAAAAGTTTGTGCAGGCTGCTTTTTTCCCGGGGAGGGCCCGGATGTGGGCTTGGCGAAGGGATTTTTGTCACTACAGGTTTTTCCCCGGCGGTTTCTTCCAGGAAAATGCGGGCATCGACCGTGATATTTCCTGTGGTATAAAGAAAAACAGGGTTCAAATCCACCTCACTTATTTCGGGGCGGCTAAGGGCTAAGGCTGCCAACCGGCCTAAAAGATTTTTCAGGGCAGACAGATCTACCGCTGCTCCCCTATACCCCTGCAGGAGGGCATAACCCCGGATTTCTTGTATCATTTCTTCAATATCTTTTTCTGTTACCGGCAGGATTCTGAAAGAAACGTCCTGCAGCACCTCTACAAAAACCCCGCCCAGGCCGAACATCAAAACCGGCCCAAAGGTCGGATCACGGCTGATACCCACAATGGCTTCCAGCCCGGGCGGGGCCATTTTTTGCACGGCGGCTCCCACCAATTTTTGACCGGCAAATGTTTTGCTAATTTTCTGGTAGGCCCTTTCCACAGCAGCGGCGTTGGCCAGATTCAGCTGAACACCGCCCGCATCCGATTTATGTACGACCTCCGGTGATAAAACCTTTAGCACCACCGGGAAGCCGATTGCTTCACTGAACGCTACAGCTTCAGCTGCAGTGCGGGCAAGGGCGGCTCCGGTGGTGGGTATACCAGTTTTCTCCAGTATTTGTTTACATTCATGTTCCAGCAAGTAGGTTCTTTTTTCCTTCCTGGCCGTGCTGACAACTTTATCCCAAATGGTATCCATTTATTTCCCCCCGTTAAGTTCTTTCCCTGCAGGCAAGGGCGGCTTGATCCTGCTGTTAATAAAAATTATATCAAAAAACACAGGCGTTTGGTGGCGATTTATGTCCAAACATGTTTCTTGGTTGAATTTTTTCCCTAAAATAATGAAAAATAGCAAGGGATATAAATCTAAATGGTAATTGATTTAATCCTTGCTATTTTTAACAAAGCTTGTCTTTTAAAAAGGAGTGATAATATCTAATCTAGCATTTTGCTGATGCATTCCTGACAGATAATCCTGCCGCTGAACTGCTTGGTGCCGGTGGCGTTACCGCAGAAAATGCAGGCCGGTTCATATTTTTTAAGGACAATTCTTTCCCCATCTACATATATTTCCAATGCATCTTTAACGCTGATTCCCAGGGTTCTGCGCAGTTCAATCGGGATCACAACCCTGCCCAACTCGTCCACCTTTCTGACGATGCCGGTTGACTTCATTTGCTCTTCCCCTTTCTTTTATATTATTCGACAAATAACTACAACATATTACATTTAGTATACCAGTAATTCCCATGATATGCAATACCTTTCAGGACAAAAAAGTAAATTTTGTCTAAAAAAGTAGCAGTCTGCCGATAAGGCCCCCCATTTGGCGTTAAAATTTGTTAGGCTTTGGGGGAAAAAGGCAGTTGTTCCGGGCAGATTTTTTGTTTTTGGGAATCGCTGTTGCAAATGAGGCCGGTTATAGATCTTGATCACAGCTTGTGCAAAGACGAAGAGTTCAGCATTTCCCCTCTTTTATATTTTTTTCCCTGCAGCAGGGTTTTAACAATGGCTGTGTCTGCAGGTCGCAGGCGTTTGTCCGGGGATGGTGGCGCGACGAAATAATGGCAAATTTGCCTTTAAAAAATTTATATGGTATAATTTTAAATCAGAATTCGGCTGTTTGGTTTGTAAGGAAAAATGCGTGAAGTTAAGAAAACGTGAGCTTTGTTGTGAAAATTCTGTAGCAGGTTTCTATGTTGCCTGCGCATTATTGCCCAAAAGGGGGTTAATCTGTTTCATGTCTGCTAAAACCTTCTATATTACCACCCCCATTTATTACCCCAGTGACAAACTGCATGTCGGCCATTCTTATACCACTGTGGCTGCTGACGCCCTGGCCAGATTTAAAAGGCTGACCGGTTATGATGTGCGTTTTCTGACCGGCACGGACGAGCATGGCCAAAAAATCCAGCGCAGCGCTGCTGAAGCCGGCATGGAACCGCAGCAATTTGTAGATGAAATAGTCTCCTGGATCGAGGAACTCTGGTCGGCTTTGGATATTTCCTACGATGATTTCATCCGCACGACAGAGCTGCGCCATGCCCAGGCCGTGCAGGATATCTTTGAAAAACTTTACCGGCAGGGGGATATTTACAAGGGCCGGTATGAAGGCTGGTATTGCACGCCCTGCGAATCTTTTTGGACGGCCCGGCAGGTGGAAGAGGGCAACTGCCCTGACTGCGGCCGGCCGGTGGAAATGGTGACCGAAGAAGGATATTTTTTCCGCATGTCCAAGTACGCGGAACGGCTTTTGGCATATATTAATACACATCCGGAATTTATTCAGCCGCCGGCACGTAAGAATGAGATGATTAACAATTTTTTAAAACCCGGGCTGGAAGATCTCTGCGTTTCCCGGGCAACCTTTGACTGGGGCATACCGGTTCCCTTTGCCCCGCGCCATGTCATCTATGTCTGGCTGGATGCGTTGAGCAACTATATTACCGCCCTGGGGTATACCTCCGGGGATGAAACTCTTTTAAACAAATACTGGCCGGCGGATGTGCAGCTGATCGGCAAGGAGATTGTCCGTTTTCATACAATCTACTGGCCTATTTTTTTAATGGCACTCGGGCTGCCCTTGCCCAAGCAGGTTTTTGGCCATGGCTGGTTGATTATGAAGGAGGGGAAGATGTCCAAATCCAAGGGGAATGTTGTTGACCCCATGGCTTTGATTGCCCGCTATGGCTCTGACAGCGTGCGCTACTTTTTATTGCGGGAAATTCCCTTTGGGCATGATGGGGTTTTCAGCAATGAAGCGCTGCTGCAGCGCATTAATACCGATTTGGCCAATGATTTGGGCAACCTGCTCAGCCGGACGCTGACGATGATCGAACGCTTTTTTGCGGGCCTTATTCCCGCCCCGGAAGAGGGCCGTGAAGAGGCCAGCGATCAGGAGCTGCGGGAACTGGCCCTAACTACGCCGGTGCAGATGGCAGCGCAGATGAATAAGCTGCAGCTCAGCGGGGCGCTGGAAACTTTGTGGGTGTTGGTCAGGCGCTCCAATAAATATATCGATGAAAATGCACCCTGGGTGCTGGCCAAGGAAGAGGCAAAAAAAGGCCGGTTGGGGACTGTGCTCTATAATTTGGGCGAAGTCCTGCGTTTCATCAGCGTTTTGCTGCAGCCGTACATGCCCCGGACACCGGGACGCATGTGGTCCCAGTTGGGAATTAAGGGCCAGCCGGCGCTGCACACTTGGGAAAGCCTCAGTCGGTGGGGGGCCTTGCTGCCGGGAACAAAAGCTGAGCGCACTGATGATCTTTTTCCCCGTCTGGATATTAAAAAGGAGCTGACCGCGTTATTAGGGGGAAAGGAACAAGAAACTGTCCTTGCAGCAGATAAAACTGCAGGCAAGGGTCGGAGCAGGGATAAAGATGATAAAGATGATAAAAAAAGCAGGGGGCAAAAAACTGTGGGGACAATTACAATTGATGATTTTGTCCGCGTTGAAATTCTTGTCGGTGAAATTGTGGCGGCTGAACCGGTACCCAAAACGGATAAGCTGCTTAAATTAGTGGTTGACTTGGGGGAGGAAAAACGGCAGGTGGTGGCGGGTTTGGCTGAACATTATCAGCCGGAGGAACTCACCGGTAAAAAGACTCTTTTTGTAGCTAATTTAAAACCGGTAAAACTTCGCGGGATTCTTTCTGAAGGGATGGTTTTAGCAGCTACGAGCCCTGCTGGAAAGGTTCTTTTGACCGCCGTTGACGGTGATCTGCCGGCAGGGAGTAAAATTTCATGAATAAAATTTTAAAGAAGTTGCCCGCGCTGGTGGACAGCCATGCCCACCTGGATTTTAAAAATTTTAACCGGGATCGGGATGCTGTGATCCAGCGGGCGGCGGATTATGGTTTAAAATTGGTAATTAATGTTGGTTTCAACATGCCTTCCTCGCGGGAGGCCGTTGCTTTGGCCGAAAAATACCCACTGGTGTATGCAGCGGTCGGCGTGCATCCACATGACGCCGCCAATGTGCCGGACGACTACCTGGCCGAAATGCGGGAGATGGCCAGGCATCCCAGGGTGGTGGCCTTTGGGGAAATGGGGCTGGACTATTACCGGGATCGCTCCCCGCGCTGGCAGCAGTGGGCTGTTTTCAGCCAGCAGCTGCGGTTGGCCAGGGAGGTAAATCTCCCGGTAGTGATCCATTCGCGCGAGGCCCATCCGGAGACCCTTGCGCTTTTAGAGGAAGAAGGGCTTCCGGCCGCCGGCGGGGTAATGCATTGTTTTTCCGGGGATTTGGCGTTGGCGGAAAAAGTGATCGCCATGGGCCTGTATGTATCCATCGCCGGCCCGGTGACCTATCCCCGCAATCATGCTTTGAAAGAGGTGGCCGCCTCCATTCCGGAGGAATGGCTGTTGGTGGAAACAGATGCTCCATTTTTACCGCCCGGGCCCTGGCGGGGAAAAAGAAATGAACCGGCCTATACAACTTTCATTGTGGAAAAAATTGCAGAACTAAGGGGCACTACTGCAGAAAAATTAGGGCAGGCCTGCCTGGACAATGCCCGGCGCTTGTTTTACCGGGTCCGGGCAGAAGATTAGGAAACGCCAAACGAAGGAGGAGGCTTTTTCAATGAGCAGATTCTTTTCGTTTTCGACGCTCCAAAAATTCTGCAGGCAAAACATTTTTCAGTTGCGGCAAAAACCTTCACTTTGTATCTATCTCTGCTCGTGTGTTTTGTTGTTAATTCTGAGCCTGAGCTTTTACCGCCTGTTTCACACTGTAGAGGTTACGATTGACACCGGCAGGGAGGTCTGCCGGGTGCATGCCAAGGCGGATCAGAAAGTTGCAGACCTGTTAACAGAACAGGGTATCACTTTGGGAGACCACGATCTGGTTTCCCCGGGACTGGAAGAATATCTGGAGGACGGCCTGCAGGTTTCCATTCAAAGGGCCAAGACGATCACCGTGATTACAGATACAGGCAGTTTCAGGCATCACAGCCACGCTGCGACGGCATTTGGGGCTTTTCAGGAACTGGGTGTTCCCCTGACGGGCGGCTTTTTGTTTGAGCCGGAACCGGAGGCGGTACTTTATTCTGGGCAGGAAATTTTTCTTT
>JBMNNQ010000062.1:0-7475 GCA_050942615.1 Dethiobacteria bacterium
TGACCAACGATCAATTTGGGGATGTCCGGTTTATCGATGCTGCGGCCTCTTCTACAGGAGAAATTATCTTTCAATTTATCCGGGACAACGGGCTGCAGTTAAATAAGGAGATCAGTCTCAATCTTTATGTGGCTATTGCTTCAGATACCGGCTCCTTCAAATATGACAATACCACGCCGTTGTCCTTGCGGATCGCTGCAGAACTGCTGGCGGAAGGCGTCAGCCCTTCGCTGGTCGGGCGCAAACTTTTTGATGAGTACCCCCTTTCCACCCTCCTGCTTCTGCGCGATGCCCTCTCCACCGTGCAGTTTGATGCCGATAAAAAGATTGTCTGGGTGAATGTTTATGAAAAAATGTTGCAAAACAATAAAGCCAAACAAGCTGAACTGGATGGCTTTATCAATTATTTAAGAAATGTTAAAGAGGCGGAAGTGGGAATTATTTTTTACCATACAGATCAGGATAAAACCAAGGTTGGTTTTCGCTCAAAAAACATTGATGTGGCTGCTGTTGCCCAGTCCCTGGGCGGCGGGGGGCATGCCCGGGCCGCTGGTGTGACGATTCCCGGCCGGCCGGAAACTGTTGTTCAAAATGTGCTGCAGGCGGTTAGTGTAAAGCTTGAAGAAAACGATTCTTTGCTGCCGGCAAAATAAATTATGTTTAACAGTTGTTGCTTATTAAATCCAAAGGGGGTTTTTTAACTGAACGGTTTTTTAAACATACTCAAGCCCCCCGGATTAACATCGCATGATGTCGTAAAATATGTACGCAGGCTTCTTCCGGGAACGAAGATCGGGCATGGCGGCACCCTGGATCCCGGGGCAGCAGGGGTTCTGCCCCTGCTGCTAGGGCAGGCGACAAGGTTTTCTTCCTATTTAATGGATTTTCCCAAGGTTTACCGGGCAGAGCTTTTTTTAGGTATCACTACGGATACTGATGATTCTTCCGGGAAAGCCATTGCCCAAAGGGATGAACCCTTTTTTCTGCAGGAAGGGGAAATAAAAAGGGTTCTTACTTCTTTTTGGGGAGAAATTGAACAGGTTCCACCTATGTTTGCCGCGGTTAAACAAAAAGGTAAAAAACTGTACGAATATGCCCGGGAAGGGATCGTTGTTCAACGTCCCGCCCGCAAAGTGCAGATCCATGCGCTCCGCATGCTCGCTTATTACCCGCCCGCGAGGATCCTGTTGGAAATAGAATGCTCCAAGGGAACGTATATCCGCACCCTTTGTGCCCAGATTGGTGCAGCCTTGGGGCCCGGGGGGCACATGTCCTTTCTGTTAAGAAAAAAGGTGGGGACGTTTGGGCTTGCACAGGCCTGCCTTTTGGATGATCCGGTTTTTTCCGGCGGCCCTGAAAAGGCCCGGCAGGCGCTTTTGCCTTTGGATTTTCCTTTTTCAGACAGGGAACGCCTCCGGCCGGGGAAGGAAGGCATAAAAAAGCTGTTACAAGGGCAATATATTCCTTTTAAGGAACTGCGGGCCCGGGCAGGGACGGCCCCCGGGGTGCCGGTTGACGGAAAAATATTACCGGTATATACTACAACAGGGGAATTTGCCGGCTTGGCCGGCTGGAAATTTGACCGGACAGCAGGGTTTCAATTGAAACCTGAGAAAATGATCCGAATTTAAAAAAGGTTCAGGTGGATTCTATGCGGTTAGTCTATGATGTTGCCAACTACAAAGCCAACCGGCAAAGGCTGATTTTGGCCCTGGGCAATTTTGACGGTTTGCATGTTGCCCATCGTAAAATAATTAAACTGCTCCAAGCCAAGGCAGCAGAAAAAAATCTGCAGAGTGCTGTTTTGATCCTCGATCCGCATCCCGCCAAGGTGCTTTTTCCCCATAAAAGTCTTTTCTTCCTTTCAACCTTGCAAGAGAGAGCTGAAATTTTAGCGGAACTGGGACTGGATCTCCTGTTTATTCAAAAATTTACACCGGAGATGGCCAGGCTTTCCCCTTTAAAATTTGTACAGGATTACCTGGTGGATCAGCTGCGGGTTGCCGGGGTTGTTGTTGGTTTCGACTACACATTTGGGGCACAGGGGCAGGGGACGGCTGAGGATTTATTACGGTGGGGTAAAAAGTTTGACTACCAGGTGGAAATAGTGCCCCCGGTAATGTGCGGCAAAGAAGTGATCAGCAGTACCCTGGTCCGGGACCTGCTGCACAAGGGCGAGGTTAAAAGGGCTTCAGAATGCCTGGGGTTTTGCTTTACACGTCGGGGAAAAGTTGTGCGCGGTGAAGGGAGGGGCCTGAAGCTGGGCTTTCCAACCGCCAACCTGGATGTTGCGGGGGATTTGATTTTGCCGGCACGCGGTGTATATTTCTGTTTGGCCGGCTGGAAAGATAAAAAAATATTTGCTTTAACAAATATCGGCGTGAAGCCCACATTCAGCACCGCCCGGCAGACAACGGTAGAGGTTTTTTTATTGGATTTTGCCCACAATATTTACGGTGAAGAATTAAGCGTTCAATTTTTGTGCAAAATTAGAAATGAGATTGCTTTTAGGGATGCCGAAAGCCTGAGCAGGCAGATTGCACAGGATGTGGAATATGCACGGGCACTAATTAAAAAGAAGTATGGCAATTTAAAAGAGAAGCAGTTTACCTGAACAGTTAATAAAAATGTAATATTTACAAGGATCAGGCAATATGATAGAATTTGCTAGACTGCAGTGTAAACGGCACTTGCAAGGCCTTATTCCCATTTTGGTTATGGTAAAGAAAAGGAGGTGAGGGTGATGGCTTTACCGAGCGATATAAAAAACAGGATTATCAGCGAATTTCAAAACCATGAAAATGATACCGGTTCTCCAGAGGTGCAGATTGCTATCCTCACCAGGAGGATTAACCAGCTAACTGAACATTTAAAAGCACATAAAAAAGATTTTCATTCCAGGAGAGGTTTATTAAAAATAGTGGGAAAACGCAGGGGTTTATTAAACTATTTAAGGGACAACGCCCCGGAAAGATACCGTAGTATGCTTGAAAAACTAGGCCTGAGAAAATAATTTTTAAAAGCGGGGTTTCCCCGCTTTTCCAACAAGGGGAGATGTTATTTGGAAAGCTTTCAGATGAATATTGCCGGCAGACCGCTCACAATTGAAACAGGTAAAATTGCCGGCCAAGCCAGCGGGGCAGTGTTAATGCGTTATGGAGACACCGCTCTTCTGGTAACCGCTACAGTTTCTAAAGAACCGCGTGAAGGTATAGATTTTTTTCCTTTAACGGTAGACTATGAAGAAAGACTTTATGCCGTAGGCAGAATACCCGGGGGTTTTATTAAAAGGGAAGGCCGGCCTACAGAAAAAGCAACTTTGGCTGCCAGGCTTATCGATCGGCCGCTCAGGCCTTTGTTTCCAGAAAATTTCCGTAACGCCGTCCATATTGTTGTTACAGTTCTTTCTGTAGATCAGGATTGCCCCCCCGAACCATTGGCCATTATCGGTGCTTCCACGGCCCTTTCAATTTCCAAAATACCGTTTATGGGACCGGTTGCTGCCGTCAGCACCGGTTTAATTGATGAAAAACCGGTGATTAACCCCACTATTGAACAAAGTGAAGAGAGCTTGCTGAACCTGACTGTTGCCGGCACGGAAGATGCGGTGATGATGGTCGAGGCCAAAGCAAAAGAGGTTTCTGTAGAACAGATGCTGGAAACCATCATGGCGGGGCATGAGGTTATTAAGGAAATTACCCGGCTGCAGAAAGAAATTGTGGCTAAAATAGGTCAAGAAAAAATCACGGTGGAACCTTTTGAACCTGATGCACAGATCGGCCGGGAGGTTGAGAATTTTTGCCTGGATAACCTTAAAAAGGCGCTGCGGGTAGAGGAAAAACTGGAAAGAGAAAGTGAACTGGAAAAGGTTAGAACAGAAACGATGGAACATTTTTTAGAACTTTTTCCCGATCACGAACAGGATATCAAGGCCGTCCTGGAACGTTTAATCAGAGGAAACCTGCGTGCCATGATTTTAAAGGAAAAGCTGCGGCCTGACGGCCGGGGATGGGCAACAATTAGACCGATTACATGTGAAGTACAGCTTTTTAAACGGACTCACGGCTCTTCACTCTTTACCAGGGGCCAGACCCAGGTTTTGGACATTTGTACCCTGGGGGCTTTGAGGGATATGCAAAGATTGGATGGCCTTGGTATTGAGGAATCTAAAAGATTTATGCATCATTACAATTTCCCCCCTTACAGCGTTGGAGAGGCCGGGTTTATGCGCGGCCCCGGCAGGCGGGAAATAGGGCATGGTGCTTTGGCGGAAAAAGCCCTGGAAACAATGATCCCCGGGGAAGAGGAATTTCCCTATACAATCCGTCTCGTTTCCGAGGTTTTGGCATCAAACGGTTCCAGTTCTATGGGCAGTGTTTGTGCGGCTACACTCGCACTGATGGATGCCGGCGTACCTATCACTTCCCCGGTTTCCGGGATAGCCATGGGTTTGGTCAAGGAAGGCGATGACTACGCCATTCTTTCCGATATCCAGGGGATCGAGGACTTTTTAGGTGACATGGACTTTAAAGTTGCCGGGACGCAAAAAGGCATTACCGCATTGCAGATGGATATTAAATTGAAAGGCCTTTCCTGGGAAATCCTCAAGGAAGCTCTTTATAAGGCACGGGAAGGCTATCTTTTTATCCTTGAAAAAATGCTGCAGGTCATCAGTGAACCGCGGTCCAAAATTTCCGAATTTGCCCCGCTGATCCTGACTTTACAGATTGATCCCGAAAAAATACGGGATGTCATCGGGCCCGGGGGAAGGGTTATCAACAAAATTATTGCCGAAACTGGTACAGAAATTGATATAGAATCTGACGGTAAAATTTTTATTGTGACCATGGATGCAGATGCCGGGCACAAGGCCCAGCAGATTATTGAAGACCTGACGGCTGAAGTGGAACCGGGGAGGATCTATCTGGGCAAGGTCACCCGTACCGAAAGATATGGGGCCTTTGTGGAAATACTGCCTGGCAAAGAAGGGTTGGTGCATATTTCCCACTTGGAACATTTCCGGGTCAACAAGACTGAAGATATAGTTAATGTAGGCGATCAGGTTCAGGTAAAGGTGCTTGATATTGACGACAGGGGCAGGATAAATCTTTCCAGAAGGGAAGCCTTGCCTCCCAGAGCCGGTAACCCGTCCCGCAGCACGGGCGGTTCCCAGGATGAAAGGGCGGCCGGTGTTCCCCGTAAACGACAGCGGCGTTTTAATAAAGAACATAAACCTAAATAGGTTTATGTTCTTTACCTTAAACAAATAAAATAATTTGGGGAATACTTTCCATAACAATTTAATAGTAATAATGTAAAGGTTAAATTTGAGGTCTTAAATTATGAAAAAGCCTCTTTTTTTTTTGGTATTTTGTGTGCTGCTGGTCACCGTGGTTACCGTAAGCGCTATTTCCATTTCAAAGTCGTCCTGCCGGCCTGAACCTGTATTTCAGGTAGAGGGGACGGATATGAATATATTTTTCACCTTTAATGTTCTCTGGGGGGAAAGTCAACTGGAACCCCTTTTGCAGCTGCTGGATGAATATGAAATTAAGGCAGTTTTTTTTATTAGCGGCCAGTGGTTAAAAAAACACCCCCAAACAGCAAAGAAAATTGCTGAGCGGGGGCACTGGATTGGTAACCATACTTATACCCACAGCAAGCTTCCTTTCATGAAAGAAGAGGAGGCAGCAGGGGAAATTGACCGGTTTAACAGTTTGTGCCGGGAAACGCTGTTTAAAAAACCCGTCTTTTTCAGGCCCCCTTATGGGGAATATAATGCCAAGATTGTCCGTATTGCCGGGGAAAATGGCTGTTATACCCTGCTGTGGAGCGTTAATGCCCTGACGCTTTCAAATTTAGCAATGGAATTGGCAGTCAGCCACATCGAGGAACAAATTCATGCCGGGGCGGTAATCCTTTTTCATTCTACAACCCCCGCCGTTCTGGAAACCCTGCCCCCCATCGTTGAGTTCCTGCAGTGGAAAGGGTACACGATTGCTTCGCCGGATTTAATTTTGGAATATGCCCGCGAAAAATTTCCTTTACCTGGAAGGTGAGCAGATGTTTGTTGTTTTTCTTTCCCCCAAAAAGAAGTATGCTTTTTTACTGGTTATAATTTTAATTGCCGGTGCACTTTTCTTTAGAAACAGCTACTGGGGATACTTTAAAAAGCAGGCTTACGGTGTTAAACCAGGGGTGGTTATTGGGGAAGAGGGTTTGGAGGGTCTGACCCAGGAGGAAGTGGAGGCAGCCGTGACAGCGGTCTTTGGTGGGTGGCACGTCGAACCGGTCGATGCCCAGTTCGATCCCCAATTTGACATAATTATACCGGAGCTATGGGGCTATGAAGTTGACATCCCGGCAACAGTTGCAAAAATTATGTCTGCTGCCAAAAATGAAGAAGTGGAACCAGTTTTAAAACCTTTGCGCCCGGAGATTACCATGCAGGATTATCCCGGGGCATTTATTGAAAAGGGCAACCCCCAGAAAAAGAAGGTTGCCTTAATGGTCAATGTGGCCTGGGGGACAGAACACATTTTGCCCATGTTGGAAATTTTCGATGCCGGGGATGCACAGGCCACCTTTTTTGTTGTGGGGAAGTGGGCCCAAAAAAATGAAGATCTGCTGCAGGAAATCAGCCGCCGGGGGCATTTGCTTGCCAACCACGGCTTTAGTGACGCTGTTGTCTTTACAGAAATAAGTGTTGCAGAAATGGAACATAGTTTAAGGGAAGTAAATGAAATTGTGCAGGCAGCCACGGGGCAGGTACCGTGTTATTTTACACCGCATAAAGGCGCTTATAACGAGCTGGTATTGGAAACAGTTGCCCGCCAGGAGATGCGCATGCTGATGTGGTCTATTGATACGGTGGACTGGATGAAGCCCGGGGTGCAAAAGATGAAGGAAAGGGTTTTGGGGAACCTGCATCCGGGGGCCATTATCCTTGCGCATCCCACGGCAGATACAGTAGATCTTTTTGCAGAAATCGTGCCTATTATTAATGACAAGGGGTTTAAGTTGGTCACGATGGCTGAATTGTTAAACCCGGATGAGCCCCCGGCTGTATTAAAATGAGACGAAGCATTATTTTAATGATCAAGGGAACATCACTTTCCTTAATCGCCCTGCTATTGCTTACCGGTTGCCTGGCGTTGGGGATCAGGGAAGGCTACCGGCGGTTCAGGTACGGTGTACAGGAGGGTGTATTTTTGGCTGACATACCTCTTGGCAGGAAGCTGCAGCATGAGGTCTATGCACAGGTTGTCTCCCTGGCTGAAAACTCTTTCCAGCAACCCCGGAATCCCTTTATTGATCCTCTCACCGGTCAGCTGTTACCGGCACAGCCCGGGCAAAAAATTGATGTTCAGGCTACTGTGGAACAGATCATGCAATCCAGGCCGCGCGCTGTTCTAAAGCCGGTCATTGTTCCTTTGGAACCGGAAATAACAGCCGATCTTTATCGGCAGATCCGG
>JBMNNQ010000063.1:0-7389 GCA_050942615.1 Dethiobacteria bacterium
CTTTCTTCCAGCTCTTCATAGGTAGCCTTGTAAAAAGGCTCGGTTTGCAAAATATCTTTGATCCGGGCACGGTTTAACCCTTCGACCAAAACGCGCAGTGTACCCCCCGGAAGTTTCAAAACCTGTTTAATGTTGACAACCGTCCCCACCCGATAAAGATCGCCGGGTTCAGGAACATCTATCTGTGCTTTTTTCTGGGCAACAAGCAGAATTTTACTATCTCTTAACATGGCTTCATCAAGGGCGTTAATGGAACCTTCCCTGCCCACATCCAAGTGTACAACCATGTTAGGGAAAACAATTACGCCGCGCAGGGGCAAAACTGGTAGTTCATTAGCATTCATGTTTCTTCCTCCCCTCAAACAAAAAATTCCCCGGCGATAAAGAATAAAATGCCCGGCGTTGTTTTAATTCTATATATTAAATCTAATTCCCTCTTTTAGCATTAAAGGAAAGAGGGTTTATCAGGCCGGGCTCCTTTTCCAGCCGGGGTTGAACCTGAACATGTTGTGTATCTTCAACAATGACTTTTTCCAAAACCTCTGTAAGGTGGCCTACAGGTATTACCTCTATTTCTTTATTACTATAGATCTGCTGCCAGTTCTTTTGGGGGATTAAAACCTTTTGTGCGCCTGCCTCCCGGGCAGCATCAATCTTAACCGTAACACCGCCGACAGGACAGACCAACCCCCTGATGGATAGTTCCCCGGTCATAGCCACAGTATGATCAACAGGGCGCTCTGTCAAGGCAGAATAAATTGCCACGGCAATACCCACCCCTGCGGAAGGGCCATCTACGGGAAAACCACCGGGGAAGTTCAGATGCAGATCGTAGCTGCGCATATTTTTTCCCAGTAACCGCCCCAAAACAGTGAGGACATTTTCCACAGAGGCCCGGGCAGCACCCTTGCGCCGCAGCGTCCGTCCCTGGTCACCAACTTCTTCCTCCTCAATAATACCGGTAATTGTCAGCTGTCCTTTTCCCGGTTCCACCGGCATAACACAAGCCTCTATTTCCAAAAGGGCCCCCAAATAAGGGCCATAAACTGCCAACCCGTTCACCACGCCGATCTGGGGCCGTTCAGGGATCCTTCTTTCCGGCCGTGGCAGCAGCCTGCTGTTATTAATTACCCATTCCATATCCTCAACACCAAGTTGTTTTTTACCTTCAACCTGGGCAATCCCGGCCGCCAACTGGACCATATTCACAGCATCCCGCCCATTGTCGGCAAAAGCAGACACCGTCTCCAATGCCTCCGGGGAAATTTCAAAACCTATCCGATCCGTAGCATGCAGGGCAATCGTACTGATCTCCGAGGGTGAAAGAACGCGGAAATATATTTCGAGGCAACGGGAACGGATCGCCGGCGGCAGCTCTTCCGGCTGCCTGGTGGTGGCCCCTATCAGGCGGAAATCTGCCGGCAAACCCTTTTGGAAAATCTCGTGTATATGCCGGGGGATGCTCCGTTCCTCACTGTTATAATAAGCACTTTCCAGGAAAACAGTCCGATCCTCCAACACCTTAAGCAGCTTGTTGATCTGCACAGGGTGCAGTTCGCCAATTTCATCGATAAAAAGGATACCGCCATGGGCTTTAGTGACCGCCCCTGCTTTAGGCTGGGGTATACCGGCCATTCCCAAAGGACCGGCACCCTGGTAAATGGGGTCATGTACGGTACCCAACAGCGGATCCGCAATACCCCGTTCGTCAAAACGCAGGGTTGTGGCATCAACCTCCACGAATTTGGCCTCTTGGGTAAAAGGAGAAAAACGATTATTCTGGGCCTCTGCCAAAACAAGGCGCGCAGCCGCGGTTTTTCCCACCCCCGGCGGCCCGTAAAGCAAAACGTGTTGCGGGTTGGGACCACAAAGCGCCGCCCGCAAAGCCTTCAGCCCTTCCCCCTGCCCGATAATCTGGGTAAAAGATGCCGGGCGCACCTTTTCTGCAAGGGGTTCTGTTAAGGAAAGTGAACGCAAACGGCGCAGCTCTTCCATTTCCTTAGAGGATTCCTTTTCCACCGCAACCTTGTTTCCCCTTTGGTTGCGTAAAAGGTTCCAAAAATATACACCAATAATCACCGCCAATACAATCTGCAGCAAACCGAATAAACCCGTCCAACCATAAAGTCCGGACAATGCTCCTCCCTCCTTCTCAGGTTAAAGCAAATATAGATCTAACACTATTATTTCCTGAGAAAGAGGTAAATAAACCATCCCGGCCAGATAAAACCTTAAAAAGAAGCTTGTCGCACAAAAAAGGTGGCCACCATTGGCGGCCACCCCAGTCAGCTAGGATGCTGAAACCTCTTTCTTTTGCCTCTTTCCGGAGGTTAAAAGCCGTGGTTTTTCTTCTTTGCGGACCACTCCCGGGGTGATAATGCATTTATCGATGTCTTCCCTGGAAGGAATTTCATACATGATATCCAATAAAAACCCTTCCATAATGCTCCGCAGCCCGCGCGCACCGGTTTTGTGCCGTGTGGCCTCGTCGGCAATAGCCTCTAAAGAGCCCTCTTTGAACTCCAGCTGCACACCATCAAGTTCAAACATTTTCTTGTACTGTTTAACCAGTGCATTCACCGGCTCTGTTAAAATTCTGACCAGGGAATCCCGGTCCAGAAGATCCAGGACGGCCACAACCTGCAGACGCCCGACACATTCCGGGATCAAACCATATTTAATCAGGTCTTCCGGGTGCACCTTACGCAGAATATCGCCTATTTTTAAGTCAAGCTTGGGCCGGATATCGGCACCAAAGCCCATCCCCCCGGCGCCGGTGCGCTTGAGAATTATTTTTTCCAGGCCATCAAAAGCACCGCCGCAAATAAAAAGAATGTTGGTAGTATCGATCTGCATAAATTCCTGATGGGGATGTTTACGCCCCCCCTGGGGAGGAACACTGGCCATCGTCCCCTCCAGTATTTTTAAAAGAGCCTGCTGGACCCCTTCACCGGAAACGTCCCTGGTAATAGAGGGGTTTTCACTCTTGCGGGCAATCTTATCAAATTCATCGATATAAACAATCCCTTTTTCCGCCTTTTCCAGATCGTAGTCGGCTGACTGGATCAATTTCAAGAGGATGTTTTCCACATCCTCCCCCACATAGCCGGCCTCTGTAAGCGATGTGGCGTCGGCGATGGCAAAGGGAACATTTAAAAGACGTGCCAGGGTTTGGGCCAGCAGTGTTTTCCCCACTCCTGTCGGCCCAATCAGGACGATATTACTCTTTTGTAACTCGACATCATCAACCTTTTGCGAGGCATTAACCCGCTTATAGTGGTTGTAGACGGCTACAGACAGCGTTTTTTTGGCATCGTCCTGCCCGATCACATATTTATTGAGAACCTCGTGTATTTCTGCCGGTTTAGGCAGATCTACCAAGTTCAATTCAAAATCATCACCCAACTCTTCTTCGATGATTTCGTTGCAAAGCTCAATGCATTCGTCACAGATATAAACGCCCGGACCGGCCACCAGCTTGCGGACCTGTTCCTGGCTTTTACTGCAAAAGGAACACTTGAGCTGACCCTTTTCATCACTGAACTTAAACATCTTTTCTCACCTCTTTGCGAGTTCCCTTTTCTCCAAGACAGCATCCACCAGGCCATATTCAACTGCTGCCTCAGCAGACATGAAAAAATCCCGATCCGTATCCTTGGCGATGCGCTCTTCCGGCTGCCCGGTATGCTGGGAAAGAATTCTGTTTAGGCTTTCCCTGATGCGTAAAATTTCCCGGGCATGAATTTCAATGTCCACAGCCTGCCCCCGGGCGCCCCCCAAGGGCTGGTGCACCATAATGCGTGAATTGGGAAGTGCAAAACGCTTCCCTTTAGTCCCGGCTGCCAGGAGGACTGCCCCTAAACTGGCTGCCAGGCCGACACAGATCGTCGAAACATCCGGCTTGATATATTGGATGGTGTCATAGATAGCCATCCCGGAATAAACCTCTCCGCCAGGTGTATTGATATAAAGGTTGATATCTTTATCAGGATCTTCCGACTCCAAAAACAGCAACTGGGCAATAATCAGGTTGGCAATCATATCGTTAACGGGTGTCCCAATAAAAATAATCCTGTCTTTTAACAGCCGGGAATAAATATCGTAGGCCCTTTCCCCGCGACTCGTTTGTTCAACGACCATCGGAACCAACTGCATCAGACTTTTATTTGCTTCCATTTTTCCATCCCTTCCGGAAATAGTAACCATACTATATCCTGATTATATCCTGCCATATTCCTTTCTGCAACAATTTGTTTACCGGGCTGTTGGCAGTCAGGCTTCCGGCCCTGCAGGCCTGTTTTCAGCCGGGGAGCCCCCTGCCTGTTCACCCGCTTTTGTATCTTTTTCCACTGCTGCTTCTTTTCCTTCGGTCGCTTCCTCTGCAGCAGCCTTTTCAACCTCGATTACATTTGCATGTTTAACCAACAGGTCGATTACCTTGCGATATCTAATTTCATGCGCCATGATATCCAGGCGCCCCTGCTTGGAAAATTGTTCCTTAATACCGGCTGCATCTACTTCCTGCCGGTCAGCAATTTCCCGGATCTGTTCTTCAACTTCCTCTTCAGAGGCTTCGATGCCCTCTTGCTTGATAATTGCATCCAAGACCAGGTTTGCCTTGGCGTGCTTGGCAGCATCTACCCGGCGTTCTTCTTTTAGTTCTTCCAGGCCCCCTTTAAGCAGTTCCCCATACCCTTCCAGATCAAGGCCCTGCATACGCAGGTAATATTCAAACTCTGCCAAGGAAGCTTCCAGTTCTCTTTCAATTAACACTTCAGGTACATCCACTTTGGATTTTTCAGCAGCTTTTTCGATAATCTTACTTTCCAACGCCACCTTTTGCCTGTGTTCCAGCGAAGTTTTGAGTTTCTCTTCCACATCAGCCTTAAATTCCTCCAACGTGGAAAACTCCTCTGTCAGCTCCTGAACAAAATCGTCGTTTAACTCCGGCAGCTGCGGCCTTTTAATTTCTTTGATCAATACGTCAAAAACCGCTTCTTTGCCCGCCAGCTCCTCACGAAAATAACCTTCCGGGAAGGTGGCTTTCACTTCCCTTTTTTCATCCTTGCGGGCACCCAAAAGCTGCTCCTCAAAACCCGGGATAAAAGTATTGGATCCAATCTCCAGGGAATAATTTTCTGATACACCGCCTTCAAAGGGTTCACCGTCAATTTTACCCTCAAAATCTAACACGGCCAGATCCTTTTCCTGCAGTTCTGCATCCTCTACAGTAACCAGGCGGGCATGTTGTTCAAGCAGGGATTGCAGGTACCGCTCCATATCCTCAGGGGTAACTTCTTCCCTGACATGTTCAACGGTAATTCCTTTGTAATCACACAGCTCAACCTCAGGCTTGACGTCAACCGTAACCTTAAAGATAAGCGGCTTATCCTTTTCAATCTGCACCAGCTCAAATTCAGGCTGATCGATCGGTTCCAACTGACATTCCTTCACCGCCTTGCTGTAGCCGGGGTTAACCAGTATTTCCAACGCTTCTTCATAAAGAATTTCTGGTCCAAAGCGTGATTCCAATACCCTGCGCGGCACTTTTCCCTTACGGAAACCCGGCAGGTTAACCCCTTTTACAACCTTGCGATAAGCCTGATCCAGGGCAGCATTGACTTCTGTATCAGGAATTTCAATTTCCATACGGACTTTATTGTTGTCTATTTTTTCCCACCTGTACACTTATTATGCCCACCTCCATGAATTTAGCAGAAACTTGGCCACTTGTATTGCCGGATCTCCGGCCGGCAGTAATAAATACTTTCAGCCCTACCTGGCCCTAGACCTGTTTTCAGCTCCAACTTTTATTTACCACAAGGCAGCGGTAATTTCAAGCCCAAGAAATAAAAGATGTCGCCAAGGCGACTGCTAAAAAATATACATCACTATTTCCAGAACTTTATTACATTTTAGCACATCCAACCCTGGCAGGCAACAAGCAAGATCAGAGTTTTTACCCCCATTTGCAGGTGACTGAAGACAACCACCTTACAGGGGCAATCCGGGTTTAAAAATGAAACGCCGCCGCCGGCCTTTATTGCTGCTGCATTTGCCAGTATAACAAACTGTTTCGGAAAAACTGCCTATTGGCCCCACTTTGCCCAAAGCTCTTTCAGCTCTGCACATTGGGTTTCCGGGTGAATAACAGTGACGGGTTCCTGCAGGCTCATCTGCATGGCGTTAATGTCCGATGGTTTTTCCCGCGGGTTTAAATAGGTCCGGGGAACAAAGCGGGCATGGAGGGAAAAGTATTTTTCTGCTTCTCCCTCAGGGGCAAAAAACAGCCCCATATTAAAACTGGCGATGCCCATTTCCCTAAAATAAGCAAACAGGCGCTGCAGGCCGGCAACTAAATCCTGCAGCGTTTCTTCATTACAGTCTGCGATTGTTTTAATTTCTGGAAAAACAACTATGAATTCTCCCAAAATCCCCTGGGGGACAAAAGGGGTTAACCAGTGCCCTGCCCCCAGGCTGCCGATATAGCGTTTTCCCAACTTTTCTTCTACGGTGCAGAGTTCCTGCCAATAATTTTTGCTGTGTTTCTGATAAAAGCGTTGGCCGTTTTCCATGGTTTTACGGTAAAGGTTGCCCGGAAAACCCGTAACGATAATCTGCAGGTGGGGGTGGACAAGTCCCCCCCCGGAAGGGGGCATATAATTCCAGATCATAACCTGGTAGGGCAGGCGGCCGTTTTCCCGGGCGGCGGCCCGGCGGGCAAAATCCAGGCCGGCACCCAAGGCATCCCTTAAGAGCGGGGCTGTCATTTTTTTCAAAGGGACAATATGTGCCCTGCTCATTACAGCCAGGGCACTGTATTGATCATAGGGGGCGATGTTGGGAATAATCGTGGTCTGGCCTCTTTTAAGCCGGCCTTCCGGTATGAACTCCGGGGGATACTGGGGGGTAACCCTTTCCAAATTTTCCGGGCAGAAAGGGCATTGGCTGCGATTTTCAGGGGTATCCCAGGCCAAAAAGTCTTCTTTTTGCATTCTAATCACGCCAAAGTGGGCCAGCCTGCCTGTTTCACCCGTCAGGGGATCGGTACGTATTTCTGTTTCAACTTTTTGGGGGCGGAAGCTCTCCCGGGGATCCAACAGGTCTGTATAAACCACCTCTTTATTAAACTTTAACATGGTATTCATCCTTTCCAGCGTAAACCTTCAGAGTCAAGACTCTCTATTATTTTAATATTCTTTACAAAGAGTGGGATTCCTGTTGGAATCCCGCCTGGTTTGGAATATAATATCAGCATACTGCCCCACAGCCGTTCCAGCCGTTCACTGCCTGTACAGAAGGGGGCTGCACTGCGTTCCTGTTCCCGGGGGCAGCTGTAAAATAAACTAGCTTTGACTTCCTGCTGCCTATCCAGTTCGCCCCCGGTCC
>JBMNNQ010000064.1:0-7358 GCA_050942615.1 Dethiobacteria bacterium
GGTGTGGATCCCGATCCTGAGGTCCACGAACTTTCTTCTGTGAGAATGTGTGTTTCGGCTGGGGAAGCCCTACCGGAAGATATTCTCCGCCGCTGGAAGGAACGCTTTGGCGTTGATATTTTAGATGGCATCGGCTCTACAGAGATGCTGCATATTTATATTTCCAACCTGCCCGGTGACATCAAACCAGGAGCCTCCGGTAAACCGGTTCCCGGTTATGAAATTAAAATTGTTGATGACGAAGGGAACGAGGTTCCCCGGGGGGAAATAGGCAGGCTGTTGGCAAAAGGCCGCAGTGCCGCCCAGAATTACTGGCGCAAAGTGGATAAAACCCGTTCCACCATGCGGGGGGAATGGCTTGATACCGGTGACAGTTATTATGTGGATGACGAAGGTTATTACCACTGTGCCGGCAGGGGCGACGATATGCTGAAGGTAGGCGGTATCTGGGTGTCACCGGTTGAGGTAGAGGCCTGCCTGATTGAACACCCCGCGGTTCTGGAATCCGCCGTAATCGGGCAACCTGACGAGAAAAACTTAATTAAGCCCAAGGCCTATGTTGTGCTTAAAGACGGGTCTGCCGGTTCTGAAGAACTGGCTAATGAACTCAAGCAATTTGCCCTGGAACGGATGGCCAAATATAAGTATCCGCGCTGGATAGAGTTTATTTCTGAGCTGCCCAAGAGTGCAACCGGCAAAATTCAGCGGTTTAAACTGCGTTTGGCAAGTGAAAAGGCTGAAGCCGCTGCTGCCCAGGAATAAAAATAAAAAAGAACTGTTAAAGAGCTGTTAAAGATTTAACTTTGTGCAAGGTTTAGTAATAGGGGCCTCCGTTTTATTGGTTAATATGTTTGCCTTATAAAGGGGGCCCCCTTATCTTTTAACAACGCCAGTGCATGGCCTAAAGGAGGTGAAAATAATTGATTAATTCCTCTTTATTGGAAAAAACACGTTTTATTCGCAAAACTCTACAAACAGAACAAGGGGTAAAGCTTTTTGAAATAATCGAGGTTTTAAAAAATGTAATCAATGCCAATGTGTTTATTATTGATACGGATGGTCTTATTTTAGGGCATGCCCTGGTGGATGAATATAGCTGTGATTTGCTGGATAAGTTTCTTAAAAGTGGTAAATTTACTGAAAAATATCAGGATTCCCTGTTGCATGGAATCGATAACCGAAGCAGGATAAACCTGACACAGGAAGTGAGCAGGTGTATTTTTACACAGGCAGAAAACTGTGTTTTTAAAAATATATTTACAACACTGGTGCCCATTATCGGCCAGAATAAAAGGATAGGAACACTGATTTTAACCCGCCCCCTGAAACCTTTTGATACCGGGGATTTAATTTTGGCGGAAACAGTGGCCACGGTTTCCGGGATGTCAATATTAAATTCCAAGTCTGAAAAGCTTGAAAAGAAAATCAGGAGCAAAATGATCGTGCAGCAGGCGATAGGAGCGCTGTCTTATTCTGAATTGGAGGCGGCGGTACGTGTCTTTAAAGAACTGGATACGGATGAAGGTTTGATTGTGACCAGTAAAGTAGCTGATAAACTGAATATAACCAGATCGGTTATTGTTAACGCCTTGCGTAAACTCAAAAGCGCCGGTGTGATAGAAACCCATTCCCTGGGCATGAAAGGAACCTATTTGCGGGTTTTAAACCCATATTTACTGGATCGGCTGGAGAAAGAGGATAAAAATTGGCTTGAGATGCGCTAAAATGCCGTGTGCTTGCTTTTCAAGGGAATCATGACGGTGGTGAGGAACAACTGACCAGGGCTTATAAAATAGATTGGAAGCACGTGAAGAAAATAATTTTTTATCCGGGAGGCAAGGGTAAAAATGCTAAATAGAATTGAAAAATTAAAAAGAGAGCTGATCTTGGTTGATGTTAAACTCTCCAACATATTAAGGGAATTTTCCGAAATTGAAAAAACACTGGATGAACCTGGTACAAGAAAAAAAGTGGCAGTAGGGGCGGGGAAAATAAACTGTGGTAGAGAAACAATCCCCGGAAACTCTTTCATCAGTATTGTCAAGATGAGCGGTGAATAGTTTCGGAAAGTTAAAGCAAAAATGAATGTTTTATCCAGGATAGCTCCGTCAGGAGCTGCTTTTTTATGTCCATTATGTGTCTGGGGATTACCGCACAAAGGGACAATAAATTGTGTTTAAAAACTCCAAAAGCCCAGAAAATGCAAAATAATAACATTAACATACATCTCGATATTGCAATCTTTCTAAAATAAATTTCAAAAATGACCTGCATTTTACCGAGGCCGCCTGGGCCGGGAACAGCCCCCAAGGCTTGTCAAGTGATGTTCCTATCGCAATTGGATGAAAAATGTACTTTCATGGTACTTAACTTGCATGGTATAATAATAAAAGAAGTTAGACTCTTTGAATTTTTTCAAGCAGTGAACCTTTTCCTACAAGAAAATTATTTTCAGGCAATTTTGAGAAAAATATCTTGTTTTTTTAACAAATTTCAAGTAGAAAAGAGGAGGTATAAAAATGTAAAATTAAGGGTGTATTTTGTCAAGTTAAAATATTTTAATGAACTGCGAAACAGGGCTGGAAGGTTTTCCGGGGATTTTAGTGTATCAAATTCAATTTAGTGGGGGGATAAATAATGAAAAACCAACCATTTTTTAACGCGGCAGATTATTTTTTAGATAGAAATATACGGCAGGGAAGAGGTCATAAGGTTGCCATTTATACCGACAGGCGCAACTATACTTACAGCGAACTGCAGGAAATGGTTAATAAAACTGGTAACGCTTTTCGCGAAATGGGACTGGGTATAGACGATCGGGTTATGCTTATGATGCTGGATGAACCCCAATTTATTATCATGTTTTTTGGTGCCATGAAAATTGGGGCTGTACCCATCCCGATTAACACTATGCTCACGCCCAACGATTACGAATACCTACTTAACGACAGCCGGGCCAAGGCCTTGATTATATCAGAGGACCTGGTACCGTTGATTAATGATATTAAGGGTGACCTGCTTTACCTTAGGGATATGATCGTTGTTGCGGATGACGAACCGTTGATCCCCTTCAGGCAAAAAGTAAAAAATGCTTCCCCTATTTTGGATACTGTGCAGACAACCAAGGATGACGTAGGGTTCTGGCTTTACAGTTCAGGTTCAACAGGCCCCCCCAAGGGAGCTGTGCACTGCATGGAAAGCCCCCTGGTTGCTTCTGAAAACTTTGCCCGGGGAATTTTGGGGATGAATGAAAATGACATCTGTTTCTCGGCAGCCAGATTATTTTTTGCCTATGGCATCGGGAACGGTTTATTTTTCCCCTTGGCGGTAGGTGGTTCAGTGATTTTAAATAAATCCCGTCCTACTCCCGAAAGTGTGTTTAGCCATATTGAACGTTTCCGTCCAACAATTTTCTTTGGGGTGCCCACTCTGTATGGTCAGATGCTTGAATATAAGGCCCGCCAGGAAAAGGAAACGGGTGTCAAGGCCGATCCCAACGATCATGAACTAACTTCCGTAAGGTTGTGTGTGTCAGCCGGTGAAGCTTTGCCGGTAGACATTATCCGTCGTTGGAAAGAACGCTTTGGTATCGATATTTTAGATGGTATCGGTTCCACAGAGATGCTGCATATCTATATTTCCAACAGACCTGGTGATATTAAGCCGGGCGCTACCGGGAAGGCGGTTCCCGGGTACGAAATAAGGATTGTTGACAATGAAGGGAAGGAAGTTCCCCAGGGGGAAATTGGAACCCTGCATGTGAAGGGCCGCAGTGCCGCCCAGAATTATTGGCGCAAGGTGGAGAAAACCCGTTCCACGATGCAAGGTGAATGGTTGAACACCGGTGATACTTATTACCAGGATGAAAATGGTTATTACCATTGTGCGGGCAGGGACGACGATATGCTGAAGGTAGGCGGGATCTGGGTTTCACCGGTAGAGGTGGAAGGATGCCTGATTGAACACCCTGCGGTGCTGGAATGTGCGGTGATCGGGTTCCCTGATCATAAGAATTTAATTAAACCCAAAGCTTTTGTGGTACTTAAGGAAGGCTTTACCGGTTCTGAAGAGCTGATAAACGAACTCAAGCAGTGGTCTTTGGATCGGTTGGCCAAATTTAAATACCCCCGCTTTGTAGAAATTGTTTCTGAACTGCCGAAGAGTGCAACCGGGAAAATACAGCGGTTTAAATTACGTAAAATTGGTGAGAAGGTAGAATAATTTTTTAGTGATCCGGGTAGCTGTCTGGTTACCTGCTAAGAGAAAATAGATCCTTAAGTTTGTTACAGGGGCCTCCATTTTTGTTCTTCATTCCAGCTCCTTTGGCAAAAAGGGGGTCCCTTTAACAAAAATAGTTTTTAAAAAGTGAGGTGGTAAAAGTGATTAATTTTTCTTTGCTCGAAAAAACCCGTTTTATTCGCAAAACGCTCCAAACAGAACAAAAAGTAAAGGATTTTGAAGTAATTAAGGTTTTAAAAAATGTAATTCATGCCAATGTATACATTACTGACACCGAAGGCAAAATTTTGCGGTATGCGCTTGTAGACGAATATGGCTGTGAGCTGATGGAAGAATTTTTAAAGAAAGGACAGTTTCCAGAAAAATTCCAGGATCCTTTATTGTATGGCCTGGAAGGCCGTAGTAAAGTAAACTTGACACAGAAAAATAATGAATGCGTTTTTAACAGATCTGAAACGTGTGTTTTTAAAAATATGTTCACCACCCTGGTACCTATTTTAGGCCGCAACGAAAGATTGGGGGTTTTGATTCTAACCCGTCCCCAAAAGCCCTTTGACACTGGTGATTTAATTCTTGCTGAAACAGTGGCTACAGTGGCAGGGATAGAAATTTTGAACCTGAAATCAGAAAAAACTGAAGAAAAAATCAGAAACAAAACAGCTGTACAGCAAGCGATCGGGGCGCTCTCATATTCTGAACTGGAAGCAGCGGTGCGGGTGTTTAAAGAATTAGAAGCTGATGAAGGCCTGATTGTGACCAGTAAAATTGCTGATAAACTGAAGATAACCAGATCGGTAATTGTTAATGCTTTGCGTAAACTAAAAAGTGCGGGTGTGATTGAAACCCATTCCCTAGGCATGAAAGGGACTTTTTTGAAGGTTTTAAACCCATATTTATTGCATAGGCTGGAAAAAGAGGACAAGGACTGGCTTGAAATACAACGCTGATAAATGCCGGTTAGGGATATCTTTTTTGTTACCGGCAAGACATGTTGCCGGCAAGACAGCAGAGGGCCCTTTCCCGGCAGGTTGGGACAGGGCTGGGGTATAGCCTGGTAATCTGAAGTTGTCCGGCCCACACTTTTCAAGGTGATCATTTGGGCAGGCTATCTATACTTTTTTAGGAAATTTTTTGGGATTATGTTTGGGCTATACCCTGCCGGGAGCTGCGGTATCCGGCGGACAAGCTGTTGATGGACAGGCCGTGGTTTAAAAGGAATTTCAAAAATATTGTTGAGGTTTAGTCTAGAAAAACTTTTTAGACATTTATAGGCAAAGTTATAAAAGGGGGTTTTTCCAGTTGGTACGTGGTTCAAATTAAAAAGGGTTCACTAAGCTGTGCCGCCAGCTTTTATGAACCCCTTTTGATAGGTTGGTGCCCGAGGTGAGACTCGAACTCACACGTCCAAAGGACAACGGTTTTTGAGACCGTCTCGTCTGCCGGTTCCGACACTCGGGCATCTATAAAAAGTAAATCCTATCTCACATTATAGCTGAAGCCTTAAACTTCGTCAAATAAAACGGGCTTATTAAAGGCAAAAAGATTTAATTGCTTAATTTTTTTCGTAACAGCTCGTTTACCAACCGGGGGTTGGCCTGGCCTTTTGTTTCTTTCATCACTTGCCCGACGAGAAACCCCAGGGCTTTGTTTTTACCGTTGTGGTAGTCTTCCACCGAACCGGGGTGGGCTGCTACCACTGTTTCCACAATTTCAAGGAGGGTACCCTCGTCAGAAATCTGCGTAAGCCCCTTTTCCTTAATGATGGTTTCCGGTCCTTTACCAGTGGTAAACATTTCTTCAAAAACCGTTTTGGCGATTTTGCCACTGATGGTCCCCTGATCGATAAACTTTAGGAGATCCCCAAGTTCCCGCGGTTTTACCTTACAGGCGGCGATTTCCATATTATTGGCATTTAACAGTCCCATTAATTCGCTCATGATCCAGTTGCTTAAATTTTTATGTTCGGGGTATGTTTGCAGGGCCTGTTCAAAGTAGTCAGCCAAGTCCCGGGAAGCAGTCAGCACTTCGGCATCATAGGGCGGTAAGGCATAGTCCCCGGTAAACCTTTTGTAACGGGCGTCGGGAAGTTCCGGGATAGAGTAAAGGATTTCCTCTAACCATTTTGGATCAGTTTTTAACGGTGGCAGCACAGGATCGGGAAAATAACGGTAGCTTTCCGAAAGTTTTTCCCGCATGGACTTGGTGGCACCTATTTCTTCATCCCAATGTCTGGTTTCAGGAATAATTGTGCCCCCTTCCTGCAGAATACCAGACTGTCTTTCAATTTCATATTCGATTCCCCGGTAAACGGCACGGAAAGAATTCATATTTTTAAGCTCCGTTTTGATGCCCAATTCCTTGCTCCCCAGGGGACGCAGGCTAATATTGGCATCGCAGCGCAGGGATCCTTCTTCCATCTTGCAATCTGAAATACCAATATAGAGCAATGTGTTGCGCAGTTTCTGCAGGAAAAGCCGGGCCTCTTCCGCTGTGCGCAGATCGGGTTCTGTAACAATTTCTACCAGCGGTACGCTGGCCCGGTTAAAATCCACCCTGCTGAAAGGAGAGGAAAGAATATCACCTGCGTGGAGCATTTTGCCGGCATCCTCTTCCAGGTGCACCTGGTGAATGCCAATGTTTTTTGTTTTTTCTGCAACATTAACGGGAAGAAAGCCTTTTTTCCCCATGGGCTGGAAGTGTTGTGTTATCTGGTAGCCGTTTGGCAGATCGGCATAAAAATAGTTTTTGCGGTCAAAGGTTATTTTTTTGGCAACCTGGCAGTTTAAGGCCAAGGCTGTTTTAAGGGCATATTCCACTGCTTTTTTGTTGAGATGCGGTGTGTTGCCCCCGGGCAGGCCCAAACATACAGGGCAAACCTGGGTATTGGGGTCGGCGCCAAAGGCCGTGCTGCAGCTGCAGAATAATTTGGTTTGTGTTAAAAGTTCAACATGAACCTCCAAGCCGATAACAGCTTCAAAGGCAGTCAATTTAGTTACACCCCCTGTAATTCTAGCGCAAATTTTGGCCATTTTATTGGTTCTTCTTCAAGTAGAAAAGCTGTTTGTAATAAAAGCCCCTCATTTTCCCCTTTGGTCATAAATTGCAAGCCATAGGGCAGT
>JBMNNQ010000065.1:0-7205 GCA_050942615.1 Dethiobacteria bacterium
GCGAAAAACTAGGTACAATTGTCAGGGGGAGGAAATAAGTGACTGCAATCTTTCAAACAACCGAAGATAAAATGAAAAAAAGTGTGGAGGTTTTTAAAAAGGAACTGGGCACCTTAAGAGCCGGTCGGGCTGTTCCTTCCTTGCTCGACAGGATCAATGTGAACTATTATAATACACCCACTCCTTTAAACCAGTTGGCAACCATTTCAGCACCGGAGCCGCGGCTGTTGGTGATCCAGGCCTGGGATAAAAATGCCGTGGGGGAGATCGAAAAGGCTATTTTAAAATCCGACTTGGGTTTGAACCCCCAAAGCGATGGCAACGTGATCCGGCTGGCTATTCCCCAGCTTACAGAGGAAAGAAGAAAGGAACTCGTGAAAACCATTCGCAAGAAAGCAGAGGAGGCCCGGGTGGCTATCCGAAACATCCGCCGGGAAGCAAACGATCTGTTAAAAAATCAGGAAAAAAAAGGTGATATATCTGAAGACAACCTGCGGACTGCCCAGGGGGAAGTGCAGGAGCTGACAGATAAACAAATTGGGGCCGTTGATGAGTTTTTGGCACAAAAGGAAAAAGAAGTTATGGAAGTATAATTTTGGGGTGGAAAGTAAAAGGTAAAAATGAAAAAGGAAATTCCTGATGTTACCGCCTATTGTTTGGAAGAAGCCGGCAATATTTTAACAGGCAAAGGTATTCAGTACAGTTTAAAAGAAACTGTCCCGCCCTTTTTGTCGCGGTTTATGCAAGAAAAAAACCGGCCGGGGGCAGTCAGGTACCGTGTTTTAAAACAAATTTGGCTTGCAGATGATCTGTTGGAGCTGATTATTGCTAAAGAAATAACTTAAGCGCATAATTTTTAATTTTTACCCCCTGTTGGGGGTATATTTATAGGTTTGCAGGTGATGACCATGGCTGGAAACAAGAGGGAACTGGAACCGGGCGGGCTGACAGCCGGTAAAAAAATTCCCCGGCATGTGGCAATTATTATGGACGGCAACGGCCGTTGGGCTAAAAAAAGGTACCTGCCGCGGATTGCAGGCCACCGGGCCGGTATGAAGACAATGCGAAAAATTGTGGAATTTGCAAATGAGATTGGGGTGGGCATCCTAAGCCTTTATGCCTTTTCTACAGAAAACTGGAAAAGGCCCCCCCGTGAAGTGGATTTTTTAATGCGCTTACCGGAGGAGTACCTACAGCGGGAGCTGCCGCTGCTTATTGAAAAAAATATAGTTGTGAGCATTATGGGTGAACCGGCCGGGCTGCCGGCAAGAACACAAAAGGCGATTGATACTGCACTGGAAAAAACCCGGGGAAACACCGGCATGATCCTGAATTTTGCGTTTAATTACGGGGGCCGTACCGAAATTATCCATGCGGTGAAAACACTTTGTAGCGAAATTGTATACGGCCACCTCCACGTGGATGAAATTACAGAAGATATGTTCGGGAAATATCTTTACAGTGGGGGGATGCCGGATCCAGATCTGTTAATCCGTCCCAGCGGTGAGCTGCGCATCAGCAATTTTTTACTCTGGCAGCTTGCTTATACAGAGCTGTGGTTTACGGATGTACTTTGGCCTGATTTCGAAAAAGAACACTTTTGGGAGGCCGTCTTGGAATACCAGCAGCGTGAGCGAAGGTTTGGCGGCGTCAGTAAGTTTTAGGCGGTGTAAGCATTATGCTGCGCGAAAGAGTATGGACAGCCTTGTTGGGCATACCGTTACTCCTTTTTTTTGTCAGTAAGGGTGGCTATTGGTATGGTTTGATCATTTTGGCCATCTCTTTGCTTGGTTTAAAGGAATATTTTTTTCTGATGAACAGCGGTGGCTGGGAACCTGTTAAATGGGCAGGCTACCTGTTTCTACCCCTGGCTTTATTGGCCGTATATAAGGATAGTTTAAATTTAATTATTTCACTTTGGGTTTTTTTCTTTTTTTCGTTTGCCCTTTTTCCTGTATTTTTTTATACGAAGGTAAAATACTGGGAAGCAGCCCTCTCTTTTTGGGGGGTGGTTTATACGGGCGGCCTGTTTAGCTTTTTAATTGCGATCAGGCTGTTGCCAGCAGGATTTTTATTAACCCTCTTTGTATTGATTATGATCTGGTCTACAGATATTTTTGCTTATCTCATTGGCAAGACGTGGGGCAAGCACCCCCTGGCACCCGGTATCAGCCCGAAAAAAACGGTGGAGGGCACCGTAGGCGGCCTGTTGGCAAGCAGTTTGGCCGGCGTATTATTGTCAGTATTTTTTCCCCTGGAATTTTTAAATTATTACTACGGCGGTTTATTGGGCCTTTTGGTGGGTGCGGCCGGCGCACTCGGGGATTTAAACCAGTCCGTGCTGAAACGGAGTGTGGACGTCAAGGACGCGGGTGATCTTTTGCCCGGGCACGGCGGCATCCTGGATCGTTTTGACAGTCTTTTGTTTGCCGCACCCCTGTTCTATTTTTTGGTGCGCTTTTTAATGCGTGCGGGGTAAGGCCGGTGCAGATAATTATATTTGGTAATTGTTGTTTATTTTGCTATTATATTTGTTATAATAAGTATACTGTGAGGGTATTTTATGGTTAAGAAGATCGTTATTCTCGGTTCTACCGGTTCCATTGGCAGGCAAACTTTACAGGTTATAGATCAATTTCCTGATAAACTGCAGGTGACGGGCCTGTCAGCAGGAAAAAATATTGAGCTTCTTGCAAAACAAATCAGAAAATATAAACCTCTTGCTGCCGCTGTGCAGGCGGAAAAAGATGTTTCAGCCTTAAAAAAACTAACAGCAGGCCTGCAAACCGAAATTTTTGCCGGGGAAGAAGGTTTAACCGCCCTGGCCACCCAGGCAGCAGCCCGGTTGGTTGTTGTGGCCTTAGTTGGTTTTTCCGGGCTGAAGCCGACTTTGGCCGCCTTGCAGGCAGGCAAACAAATTGCCCTGGCCAACAAGGAGTCCTTGGTGGTGGGCGGCGAGCTGCTGATGGCGGAGGCCCGATCCCGAAATACGGTTATCCGGCCGGTAGACAGCGAGCATGCGGCTATTTTCCAGTGCCTGCAGGCAGGGGCCCATCATGAAGTGAAAAAAATAATTTTAACAGCTTCGGGAGGCCCTTTTCGCGGGTGGAAAAAAGAAGAACTGGCCGGGGTTCAGCCGGCACAGGCTTTGCAGCACCCCAACTGGAAAATGGGGGCCAAGATTACGGTGGATTCTGCGACATTGATGAATAAAGGTTTGGAGGTTTTAGAGGCCCATTGGCTTTTTGACCTGCAATTGCAGCAAATAGATGTGGTGGTTCATCCGGAAAGTATTGTGCATTCCATGGTAGAATATGTTGATGGCTCCATTATTGCCCAGCTGGGTTTTCCCAGTATGCTGGTGCCGATCCAGTATGCACTCAGCTACCCTGAAAGGTGGGCCCACAGCTTTTCCCGCCTGGGTTGGGAGGAAAAATGCAGCCTCAATTTTGCACCCCCGGATTTGGATACCTTCCCCTGTTTGCGTTATGCATACCAGGCAGGTGAATTGGGAGGGACAATGCCTGCAGTTTTGAATGCAGCGAATGAGATTGCTGTAGAAAAATTTCTGGAAGGGCAGCTGCCCTTTTTGCATATCCCGGTTCTTTTGGAAAAGGTTCTGGGCAGGCATTCCCTGCAGGCCAAACCGACACTTGGGGAAATTATTGAAGCTGATGCCTGGGCCCGGGAAGAGGCTGCAAAGGTCCTGAAAAAATAAAAGGAGAATATTTAATGTGCAGACGGTGATAATCTCGATCGTTATTTTTTCCCTGTTGATTTTTGTACATGAATTTGGCCATTACATTGTGGCCCGGTTAACAGGCGTGCGTGTTTTGGAGTTTTCAATTGGTTTCGGTAAAGAACTTTTAGGCTGGGAAAAAGGGGGCACACGTTATTCTTTAAAGCTGTTTCCGTTGGGGGGGTTTTGCCGGCTGTTGGAGGATGACCCCGAAGAGGGCCGGCAGGCAGGCAGTTTTCAGGAAAAGCCCCTGTCTTCGCGTTTTGCTGTAATAGTGGCCGGTTCCCTGATGAACTTCGTATTGGCCATTGTCTTGTTTTCCCTGGTTTATTATCTTTTTTTAGGGGTGCCGCAGACCCAGTCGGCACAAATAGGAGAAATTTTACCCACCGGCAGGGCTGCAGGGGCTGGTTTGCAGGTGGGGGATACGATCTTGGCGATCAACGGCCACCAAACTGAAAACTGGAATGCTGTTATTGAACAGATTAACGCCAACCCGGAAAAAGAGATCTCTTTACGCGTGCAGCGGCAGGGCCGGGAATTTTCAGTTGCCGTTGTTCCCCAGGCAGAAGCCGGCCGGGGCCTGATCGGTATTGCGCCGGTTTATAAAAAATTTCTTCTTTTGCAGTCTGTTGCCTTGGGGATGACTAACACCTGGTTTTTTGGCAAACTGATTTTTGTCAGCTTGGCACAGATGGTTACCGGGGCCATTCCCCCGGACGTGGCGGGCCCGGTGGGCATTGTGGCCGTGGTGGGCGAAGTGGCCCGTACAGGGTTAAGCAACCTTTTTTCACTGGCAGCAATTATCAGTGTAAACCTGGGCATTATCAACCTCCTGCCTATTCCGGCCCTGGATGGCAGCCGGGTGGTTTTTTTAGCCTGGGAGGCGATCAGGGGCCGTCCTGTTGACCCTCAAAAGGAAGGGTTTATTCATTTTATCGGTTTTACAGTTTTGATACTGCTGATTATTATAATTTCCTTTCAGGATATTTCACGCTTGTTATTTTAGCCTTTTAAAGGTGGTGGCGGTTTGCGGCGCAGATCTATGCCGATCCGGGTGGGGGAGGTAACCATCGGAGGAGAGGCCCCGGTTGTTATCCAATCGATGACGAATACGGCAACAACAGACGTCCGGGCTACATTGGAACAGGTTAATAAACTTTTTACCGCCGGCTGTGAAATAGTGCGGGTGGCTGTCCCGGATGCAAAGGCTGCCCGGGCCCTGGGTGTGCTTAAAAAATATGCCCCTTTGCCCATCATTGCCGACATTCACTTTGATTACCGTTTGGCACTTCTTTCCATCCGGGAAGGGGCCGATAAAATCAGAATTAATCCCGGAAACATCGGCGGCCGGGAAAAACTTTTACAGGTTGCCGATAGCGCCGGGGAAAAAGGAATACCTTTGCGGATTGGCGTCAATTCCGGTTCTATCGAGCGGGAACTGAGAACAAAATACGGTGGCCCGACGGCAGAGGCCCTGGTGGAAAGTGCACTGCAAACGATCGACTTATTGGAAAGGCATGCTTTTAAGCATATTATTGTTTCCCTGAAGGCGACAGATGTTAAGTTAACGATTGCAGCCTATCAAGAGATGGCCAAAAAGACTCTTTATCCTTTCCATATCGGTATTACAGAAGCAGGCAGAGGCTTAAAAGGTGCCATCAAATCTTCTTTAGGCATTGGTTTTTTGCTCTTAAACGGTATTGGGGATACAATTCGGGTTTCATTGACCGGTGATCCGGCGGAGGAAATATTTGTAGCCCGGGAAATTTTACAGGCCGCCGGCCTGAGAAAATTTGGGCCGGAAATTATATCCTGTCCCACTTGTGCGCGCTGCCAGATTGACCTGGAAACTTTAGTGGATCAGGTAGAGGCAATGATCAACAGGCTGGGGGTTACAGACCCTCTAAAAATTGCCATTATGGGTTGTCCTGTCAATGGCCCCGGGGAAGCGCGGGAAGCTGATATTGGCATTTCAGGCGCGGAATCTGCCGGTATTATTTTTAAAAAAGGAAAGGTTTATAAAAAAGTGGCTTATGATGAAATTGTTACCGTTTTGGAGGAGGAAATCAGGGGGCTGTTGAAAAAAGCACCTAAAATAAAATAGCATGCGAAACATTACTGGGAATGGGGGATCCTCATGGAGGCAATTGCGATTATCCCGGCCTATAATGAAGAAAAAACCATTGGACAGGTTTTGGCTCCGTTAAAAAAAGTCAGTCTGATTAAAAAAATAATTGTTGTCAGCGACGGTTCCACCGATGACACTGTGCAGGTAGCCAGAGGTTACGATGTTGAAGTGGTGGAGCTGATTGAAAACCGGGGCAAGGGCGGGGCCTTAAAGGCAGGTCTGGACAGTTTCAGGGCAGATGTAGTGCTTTTTTTGGATGCTGATTTATTGGGCTTGACCCCAAAACATGTTCTCGATCTTTTGGAACCGGTTATTAATAACGATGTAGATATGACCATCGGTCTTTTTGAAGGCGGGAGAATCGCTACAGATCTGGCCCAAAAAATGGCGCCATACCTTTCAGGCCAACGGGCCCTTAAATTTTCCTTACTGGAAAAAATTTCAGATCTCGATATCGCCCGGTTTGGTGTGGAAATGGCTTTAAACCGTTTTATGGAATCGGCGGCAATCAGTGTGCAAGAGGTTGTTTTACATGATATGTCCCACGTCATGAAAGAAGAAAAAATGGGTGTCTGGAAAGGAATGGCTGCCCGGATGAAAATGTACTGGGAAATAATTAAATATCTTACCCGCGCTTATTCTATCAAATAGCAGCCTCTCGTTCAGCGGCGCCAACATATTTTAATGAAAAATAAAGACGTTTTTGTTTGCCTGTTTCCGGTGTGTCCCTCTCTTGCATCCTTGAATTAGGTATGGTAAAATTATTCTGTGGGTAATTGGCAAGCGGCAGCCGTTTATGGCGGCTGCGGCGGCAGGTATATGTAAACCAAGCGTATTGATAAAGAGTGGGCTTATCCCACTCTTTATTCTTGAATTGAAAAAAATACCCAAGGGAGATGTCAGGCTTGAAGATCCCTGATAATTTAGAAAAGATATGAAAAAAAACATAGTGAACATCTTTGAGAATTTGGCCCGCCAGATCACTGACAGCCTGGAAATGGAGCTGGTGGATGTTGAACACAGGGCTGGCCGGGGAGGAGGGCCGCATATAACGGTTTACATTGATAAACCCGGGGGGGTTTTCCTGGGGGATTGTGAAAAGGTTAGCAAATCCCTGGGAGAATTACTGGATCTGGAAGATCCCATCCCCTCCCGTTATACCCTGGAGGTGTCTTCCCCGGGGGTGGAAAGACCCTTAAAAAAGGCAGCCGACTTCAGCAGGTTTAAGGGACATGATGTAAAAATCAGAACCCGTGAAAAATTGGCCGGGCGCCAAAACTTTAAGGGCGTGTTAACAGATTTTAATGATGATTTGTTAACCCTGCAAACAGCAGC
>JBMNNQ010000066.1:0-7031 GCA_050942615.1 Dethiobacteria bacterium
AAATCAAAAATATTTTACAGAGCTAAGAAAACAGGTGATTAAATTCGCAGGGCTAATTGAACTCCCCGGAGACATCTGGCAGATAGATCTGATGGAAAGAGGGCTGCCCGGTTGGACGGCAGGTTACTTGGTTAAAGGTACGGGCTACAAGGACTGGATGTTAATCGAAACAGGGCCGGCCAGCTCTGCCACCAGGCTTTGGGCAGCGGTGGACAGCTTGGGAATCTCCCCGGAGCAGATAAAATATATCGGTGTAACCCATATCCATTTGGATCATGCCGGTGGCTTGGGTGTTGCCGCCCGCCATTTTCAAAAGGCCGCCATCTGGGCCCACCCCAGGGGGATTAGACACCTTATTGATCCCACAAGGCTGATCGCCGGCTCCCGGGCAGTATACGGTGAAGAGAAAATGCAGCAATACGGCGAAGTCCAGCCGGTTTCCCCGGCCAGGCTTTCCCCGGCCCGGGAAGGAACGCTGATCCGCCTGGGGGAAAGAATGCTTGAAGTCTGGGAAACGCCGGGACATGCCAAACACCACGTCTGTTATTATGATTATCAGACCAAAGGGCTGTTCAGCGGAGATACAGCCGGGGTATACCTTCCCCGCACCTCAAAACTGTTAAAGCAGCCGGTTCTGCGACCGGCAACTCCCGGCCCGGATTTTAACGGGGCATTAATGCTGCAAGATCTTTACAGGCTGGCACGTTCCGGGGTGCAAAACCTGTACTTTACCCATTTTGGCGCCGCTGCACCGGCACAACTGTTGATCGAACTTGTACTGGGGCAGCTGTTGATGCACATGCACATCGCTGCAGACTACAGGGGCAAAAAAAACGCCCAACAGCAATTAAACACAGCGCTGCAAGCCTATACGTTAAAGGGTCTGTGCAACTGCCTGAAGGATAAAAATATCGCTGCAGATCTGGTCGGTAATGAAATGGACCTCATGCTGCAGCCCCTGTATGATTCGGCAGACGGACTGCTCCGCTACTTACAGCAGTTGACGGCACAGACGCAAACATAGGGGGCGGATCTTTGTTTGCCTGGGAAAAGCACCGTGTTCCTTTTGGGGACGGTTTTTGAGGCAAACAGCGCAGTCAAATGCAGGTTCTTGGACAATTATAAAAAATAACTGCCGGGGATTAGAATTATACTTGCAAAAATTAACCGTGAATGCTAAAATTGATCTAGCACATAGTTAGCTGTAAACTGATGAGCAGGAGAAGTAGGTAGGGGAAGGTAGCCCAGAAAACCGCTGTTACTGGGAAGGCGGTGTACCGGATAATACTGAATGGACCTGTGAGGGCGGCCCGAAACCTGTAGGGGAGTAGGCGTCGTCGGGAACCCCGCCCGTTACCAATGGGGTGCATATGTTTGTATGCAAAATAAGTGGGCGATCTATCGCCAACTTGGGTGGTACCGCAGAAGTATAAAGCTTTTGTCCCTGGGATTGGGGGGCAGAAGCTTTTTTAATTTTATAAGCACAGCGGTGTTGATAATCAGAAAGGAAGATGGCAGAGATGTTAAACGGGCGCTTTGGTATCCATGGGGGACAGTACGTTCCCGAAACGCTGATGAGCGCAATTGGTGAACTGGAAGAAGCTTACAGCTATTATCAGAACGACCCCGGCTTTCAGGAGGAACTGGCGGCCCTGCTGCATAATTACGCCGGACGTCCTACATTACTCTACTTTGCTGAAAAAATGACTGCAGATCTTCACGGGGCCAAAATCTACCTTAAGCGAGAGGATCTTAACCATACAGGATCGCACAAGATCAACAATGTGCTTGGGCAGGTGCTGCTGGCTAAATATATGGGGAAAACCCGTGTCATTGCCGAAACCGGCGCGGGGCAACACGGCGTGGCTACAGCAACCGCTGCTGCACTGATGGGCATGGACTGTGAAATTTTCATGGGCCAAGAGGACATTGAACGGCAAAAGCTCAATGTTTACCGCATGCAGCTCTTAGGCGCCAAGGTGCATGCGGTGACGAGCGGCACCCAGACCCTAAAAGATGCCGTCAACGCAACCATGCGTGAATGGACAAAACGGGTTGCAGATACCCACTATGTGCTGGGCTCGGTAATGGGGCCGCACCCTTTCCCTACCATGGTGCGCAATTTTCAAAGCGTGATCGGACGTGAAGTCAAACAGCAGTTACTGCAGAAAGAAGGCAGGCTGCCCGCTGTTTTGCTCGCTTGTGTGGGCGGCGGCAGCAATGCGATCGGGCTGTTTTATGATTTTATCGCAGAGCCGGGGGTTCGTTTAATTGGTTGTGAAGCTGCCGGGCGCGGCATTGACAGCACTGCAACAGCGGCAACTATTACCACAGGCACCTTGGGTATTTTCCATGGTATGAAATCCTACTTCTGCCAGGACCGCTACGGTCAAATAGCGCCGGTATATTCCATCTCAGCAGGGCTTGACTACCCTGGTGTGGGCCCTGAACATGCCCAGCTTCATGATACGGGCCGGGCAGAATACGTGCCGGTTACCGATCACGAGGCAGTGGAAGCTTTCGAATACCTTTCGCAGGTGGAAGGCATTATTCCCGCTATCGAAAGTGCCCATGCCCTTGCCTATGCTATAAAAATAGCCCCTGCCATGCATAAAAACCAAATCATGGTAGTTAACCTTTCCGGCCGGGGCGATAAAGATGTGGCCGCCATAGCACGTTACAGGGGGGAACAAATCGATGTCTAAATTACAGCAGGTGTTTTCAAAGGGCAAGGCTTTTATACCGTTTATTACAGCGGGAGATCCATCCTTGGAAGTTACCGAACAGCTAATGTTTCAGATGGCAGAGGCCGGTGCAGATTTAATCGAACTGGGAATCCCCTTTTCAGACCCCATTGCCGAAGGCCCTGTGATCCAAGCGGCAAGCGAGCGCGCCTTGGCTGCCGGCACCACCACAGATAAAATATTGGCGATGGTGGGGCGCATGCGTAAATCCTGTCAGGTGCCGGTAGCCCTGATGACATATGTAAATTCAATTTTTACCTACGGCACAGAGCGTTTCCTGAAAAAATGTCAAAAGGTTGGCATCGCGGCGGTGGTTGTGCCGGATGTACCCTTCGAAGAAAAAGGGGAACTGTTGCCTTATTGCACGGCATGCGGGGTTGATTTAATCTCCATGATTGCCCCGACCTCCAACCGGCGCATCCGCATGATTGTCAGTGAGGCGCAAGGCTTTGTTTATTGTGTATCATCGCTGGGGGTTACCGGCGTCAGGCAAAAAATCGGCAGTGTTGTGGAACAGATGATTAAGCAGGTTAAAGAAGTAAAGGAAATCCCTTGCGCCATTGGCTTCGGTGTCTCACATCCCGAACAGGCCGGGCAGCTGGCCCGATTTGCTGACGGCATTATTGTAGGCAGCGCCATTGTAAAAATCATCGGCCAATATGGTACGGGGTGTGTACCGCATGTTGGGGAATACGTGCGCAGCATGAAAAACAGCATCATGTAAAGAAAATTCAAATAGCTGCAGGCAAAACAAACCGATGAGCAAGAGAAGTAGGTAGGGGAAGGTAGCCCAGAAAGCCGCTGTTACTGGGAAAGCGGTGTACCGGAAAATACTGAATGGACTTGCGAGGGCGGCTCGAAACCGAAAGGAAAGTAGACGCCGCCGGGAACCCTGCCCGTTATCAAGGGGGTGCATATGTTAGTATGCAAAACAAGTGGGCGATCTATCGTCAATTGGGGTGGTACCGCAGAAGTGTAAGCTTTTGTCCCTGGGCAGGGATGAAAGTTTTTTTATTGCCTTAAAGCTGTGCAGTACCTGCCCAGCAAAAACCGCAAAATTTAATGCTTACGGGGTGCAGGTTTTAGCCTGAACCCGGTCTGAACCCTTTGGAACATATGGCTATATGCAAGGTCTTTTAGAAACAGCGGAGGTGTATAAACATGATGAAGCATGTAATCCAGGCAGTAATCAACGGTGAAAATCTTGACTTTGAAACCGCTAAAACAGTCATGAACGCAATGATGGACGGCACGGCGACCCAGGCCCAAATAGGCGCGCTATTGACCGGGCTGAGAATAAAGGGTGAAACAGTAGAAGAAATAACCGCCTGCGCCCTGGTAATGCGTGAAAAAGGGCTGAAAATTAACCCGGTGCGCAATGTGATAGATATTGTCGGCACCGGCGGTGACGGGACGAAAACCTTTAATATATCCACCACCTCTGCCTTTGTAACCGCGGCAGGCGGGGTCCCGGTAGCCAAACACGGGAACCGCGGCGTATCAAGCGCGAGCGGTGCAGCCGATGTCCTGGAGTCTTTGGGGGTTAACTTAAACCTAACGCCCAAACAAAACGAAATCATATTAGAAGAAAGCAATATCTGTTTCATGTTTGCCCAGCTTTATCATAATTCCATGAAATATGCGGCGCCGGTCCGCAAAGAAATGGGTGTGCGCACCATCTTCAATATATTGGGCCCGCTGGCCAATCCGGCAGGGGCGACCATACAGTTGCTGGGTGTCTATGATCGCAGGCTGGTAGAGCCTTTGGCCCAGGTGCTTTCCAACTTAGGTGTCGTCAGGGGGCTGGCAGTAAACGGCGGCAGGGAAGGAATGGATGAAGCCACCCTGACCGGTGCAACCTTCATCTGTGAAATTCGGCATGGGAAACTGAATACGTATCAAATAACACCGGAACAATTGGGGTTCAGGCGCTGCACCATAGATGCTTTGCTTGGCGGCAGCCCTGCAGAAAACGCAAAAATTACCCAGGATATATTAGCCGGCCGGGAACGGGGACCCAAGCGCGATGTTGTAGTCTTAAACTCCGCTATGGCCCTGTATTTAGGGCTGGATAACTGTACCCTGGCAGACTGCATTAATAGGGCCCAAAACATCATCGACAGCGGCCAGGCCGCTGCCAAACTGGAACAGTTTTGCCGCCTGACCAATGAGGTTGCGCCATGATCCTTGATACAATTGCAGCGTCCACACGTATCAGAATCGCACGCAAAAAAGCTGCAGTGCCGTTTGAAAAAGTAAAAAAAACCGCTTTGAACATGAAAACTGCATCAGATTTTCCTTGGGAAAAGGCATTATGCAAACAAGATATCAGTTTCATCTGTGAAGTTAAAAAAGCGTCACCATCCCAAGGGGTGCTGGCGGCTGATTTCCCCTATCTGCAGATTGCCAAAGAATATGAACTGGCCGGGGCAGCGGCCCTTTCTGTACTGACGGAACCGGAATATTTTTTGGGCGAGGACAAACACTTAATACAAATAACAGACACAGTTTCGCTGCCGGTACTGCGTAAAGATTTCGTTGTCGATGCCTACCAAATTTATGAGGCTAAAATTTTGGGTGCGTCTGCTGTGCTGCTGATCTGTGCCCTGTTGGACACACAGACAATCCGTGATTTTCTATCTGTATGTGAAGAACTGGGCCTCTCAGCGCTGGTTGAAGCACATGATGAAAGGGAGGTTGAAGCGGCGCTGGCGGCCCGGGCCAGGGTTATCGGGGTGAACAACCGCAACCTGCATGATTTTACAGTAGACATCTACAACAGCATCAGGCTGCGCAAATTGGTGCCGGAAAGCGTTCTTTTTGTCGCAGAAAGCGGGATTAAAACTGCTGCCGACGTCGCAAGGCTGCGCCAGGCCAAGGTAAACGGCCTGCTGATCGGTGAAACACTGATGCGGAGCCCGGAAAAGCGGGCTATGCTGGACAGACTGCGGGGTAAAATTAAATGACTAAAATTAAAATATGCGGTTTAACACGCATGGAGGATGTAGTTGCAGTAAATCACTGGCTGCCGGATTACGTTGGTTTAGTATTTTGCCCCAGCCGCCGGCGGGTTACGCCGGCACAGGCCGCCCTGCTAAAAGCCGGCCTTGATACCCGGATTAAGGCGGTGGGGGTTTTTGTCAATGAACCGATTTTCACCATTGTTAAATTATGCAATACCGGTGTAATAGATTTAGTACAGCTGCATGGGGACGAAAACGAAGCCTACCTAAGAGGGCTTAAGTCCCACCTTGATTGCCCGGTAATCAAGGCCGTACGGGTACAAAGTGCAGCACAGGTGCAGCAGGCAGAGAAGATGCCCTGTGATTGGCTCCTATTGGATACTTATCAAAAAGGAAGGTATGGCGGCGGTGGAAAAATGTTTGACCATACGCTAATCCCTGTTTTGCAGAAACAGTTTTTTCTGGCCGGCGGCCTAAAAAACAGCAATATAGCCCGGGTCATTAAAAAATGTAAGCCTGCCGGTGTTGACCTAAGCAGCGGTGTAGAAACAGGGGGTTTCAAAGATGAGGAAAAAATTAGGCAAATTATCCAAACGGTCAGAAGTCTCCGGTAGTGCGGAAACTGGCGTGGTGATGAATAAGTTGACAGGTCAGCTTCCACGGTTAGCAATAAATTGAAAGATTTTTATTACCAGTATGGTATAATGTTATTAAGAACCCCAATTTTACTGCCGGTAATTTTTAAGGGAAAAGAAGGGTTTATTGTCGTCGATCGCCAATAGTGTAAAAAAGTCCGGGGATCGACGACACTGTTAAAGCCTTTAAACACCGACTAACAGGACTGCTGTCAAATTTTGCCCCAAATAAATGTAGAAAAGGTAAAATTCATAAAAAACCTTGAATGCCGATAGAATGCATAACTTAACGGGTTTTTAGCCTACCTATGAGGAATTGAAACAAAATAGCGGCCATAAACTACGAGAGCGTCTGGCGGGTTTTTAGCCTACCTATGAGGAATTGAAACCTAGCTAATCAATTCGGAGATAAACTGCTTTTTGCGTTTTTAGCCTACCTATGAGGAATTGAAACTGGTCCAAAGATGCTCAAACTTTCTTTACGGCCGCTGTTTTTAGCCTACCTATGAGGAATTGAAACAGGGCAGCGGCAGGGAAGACATCGCAGAACTGATTCGTTTTTAGCCTACCTATGAGGAATTGAAACAGTATCAGAACCAGATTGCTTAGAGAGGGCTCTATCGTTTTTAGCCTACCTATGAGGAATTGAAACTTCTCAGGGCAGACCCGAAAACAAGATATGAAGGCTG
>JBMNNQ010000067.1:0-6995 GCA_050942615.1 Dethiobacteria bacterium
TGACAGCGGCAGGTGTAAGTGACATAATTAAAGCAGGTTTTTATGTACTTATTCTATGTTTATTTTAGGTTGGTAACACTTTTTAAAGTGGACAAAGGGAGCAAAATGGACAAAGAACAGGATTTTAAAGAACAGGATTTCAATGAAAACAATCTGAACATTGATAAAATTGCAGCCGCCCCGGGTCAACCGGATACAGCAGCAGATGGATCCGCAGCCGGCACTGCCGGCGGGGGCCGGCCAAATGCCGCCGCCGATCTCCTGCAGGGCCCAATATTACCTACTCTGCTAAAACTCTCCTACCCGATCCTGATCGCCATGTTTTTTGTAACTGTTTTTAACATTGTAGATACTTTTTATGTATCCCGCTTGGGGGATGACGCCATTACAGCCATGGGCTTTACCTTCCCCATCTATATGTTTTTAATCGCCATCGGTGCGGGTGTCACCATCGGGATTAGCTCCGCAGTAGCCCGGGCCTTAGGGGCCGGTGATAAGGAATTTGCCGCAGAAACAGGAAAACAGGGGGTTGCCCTGGCACTGGCCATCGGCATCTTCATCGCCCTTATCGGTATCCCCATTGCCCCCAAAGTCTTGACCTTCATGGGCGCCGAAGGCGCTATTTTTCAGATGTCCTACGACTATGTAAGCGTGATTATTTTTGCCGGCATCGCCAAATATCTTTTACACGTTTTTGACGGCACCCTGCGGGGGGAAGGGCATACCGGGGCCTCCATGCGGATGCTGCTGGTTGCCAGCATCAGCAACATTATCCTGGATCCCTTTTTTATCTTTGGTATCTGGTTTTTCCCCCGGCTGGAGGTTAAGGGCGCCGCCATCGCTACGGCTATTTCCTGGGCAATCGGCTGTCTTTACGCCCTGGACTATTACCGGCGGGGCAAAGGCATTTTCAACCTTGATTTTCGCCGTTTCACCTTAGGCTGGCAGCATCTTAAAGAAATTGTCACGGTCGGCCTGCCGGCTTCGATGAACCAGGGTTTTCTTTCCCTGTCCCTGCTATTTTTTAATTATATTTTAATGCGGCTGCCCCAGGGAAACACCCTGGTGGCTGCTTTCAGTATCGGCTTCCGCACCGAGGCCATCATGATCCTGCCGCTGGTGGGCCTTGCTGCCGGCACGGTGATCATGGCCGGGCAAAATTATGGTGCCGGCAGGCTGCAAAGGGTGGAGGAAACTTTTTTGCAGGGGCGCAAATTTATTTTTCAAATAATGATCCCGCTGGGCATTCTGATCATCGCCCTTTCCCCCTACCTGATTAAAATTTTTAGCATGGATGCTGATGTGGTAAGGTATGGCAGCCAATATTTCCAATTCACCGCCCTGACTTACTGCTTTTTGGGTGTCGGCCTGCTGGCCAATTCCACTTTTCAGGGGATGGGTTGCGGCCTTCCACCTTTTATCAACATCCTCATCCGGCTGCTGTTTTTCCAGGTTGCCGGTGCGTTCTGCTTTACCTTGTTCCTGCAGTTGGGGCCGCGGGGTGCCTGGGGGGCCGTCGCCTTGGCCAACATCGGCTTTGGCATCGTCAGCTCCCTCTGGGTGCGCAGCCACCTGAACCGGAAACTGAAAACAGCAGCTAAAAACATAGCCCCTGAAACCGAGGTTAGTGAGCTGCAGACCTCCTGATTGCTTCTGAAACACCTGAAACTAAAATTAAGCTTAGCAACTAAACCGGGCAAAACAGTCCCGGCCGGGTTGTTGGTTTTTCTAGAATTACCAATGACCGGCCGGGCATTTTTAGGCCCGCAGCCTGCCAGCGCCATATAATAATTTCAACGATAAACGTATTACCACCACAAATGTATTACCATCCTAAGCCCACCGCCATGAATCTAGCAGAAACGCAGTTTGTCATAGGGCTTGACTAAGGTTATATTCTGCGGTAAAATATAACTAACTTGGTTATATAACTATACAGAAATTAGGTGCCGACATGATCACTAAAAAAGCGGAATATGCAATTATTGCCCTGGCCGACCTGGCTGCACTGCCGTCCGGCCAAAAAACGACCACACGGGAGATCGTTGACCGCCAGGCAATACCCTCCAACCTGCTGGCCCAGCTTTTACCCGTAATCAGGGATGCCGGCTGGGTTGAAAGCACCCGGGGGGCCGGCGGCGGGGTTTCGCTGTGTAAGAATCCCGCACAGATTACCTTGCGGGAGGCCATTGAGCTCATTGACGGCCCCATCACCATTACCCGCTGTTTATTCCAAGACAGCCCCTGTGGAAACAAAACTTCCTGCCCCCTGCGGGATGTCTGGAAGGAAGCCCAGGAAAAAATGCTGACAGTGTTTGAAAAAACAACTGTTGCCGAACTGGCCACCAGGTTGGCTGCTGCCGGGTAAACGCCGGACAAAATTTAAAAGACAGCCCCTGCCGTTTATAAATACCCGGCAGCACAACACCCTTATAAAGAATCAATTCCTACGACGCGGGTTTTATTCTGTAAAATACCGCGTGATCGCCTGCGCCAACGCCTCCGCAGCCCGCCTTTGAAAATCCCGGTCAGCCAGGCGCTGTTCTTCCGCCGGGTTGCTGACAAAAGCAACCTCAACCAGAGCCGCCGGCATCTGCGTATTTCGAAGCACAGCAAAGTTTTCTCTGAAAATACCTATGTTCCGCAGCCCCAAAGCGCTAACCAGTTCCTCCTGCAGCAGCGCGGAAAGATAGGCACGTTCCTCTTTTTGCCAGCCGTCGTAGGTGTAAGTGGAGGTCCCGTTCGCCACAGGGTTATTAAGCGCAGCATTGGAGTGAATGCTTACAAAGATTTCCGACCTGCGATCGTTGGCCATTATCGCCCGCGTAGGCAAATCCACGTAGTAGTCCCCTTCCCGGGTCAGCATCACCTCCACTCCGGCAGCGCGCAGCAGCGCCGCCGTCTGCAAAGCAATAGCCAAGTTGACATCCTTTTCCCGGAGCCCGGTGGGCCCCACCGCCCCGGGATCACTGCCGCCGTGGCCGGGGTCAAGGCATACCCGTTTCCCCCGCACGGTGGCTTTCTGCAGCCTGATAGTCAGCGCACTGTTTCCGGCAGCCGGTATTATTTCATAGGAAACAGCAGCATCCAGATCGGCCACCAACCTGACAACATCCGGCGAAAACTGCCCCAGGCGCAGGCTTTGCAGGAAAGGGATCGCAAAACCTTTTTCCCAGTCAACAAGCGCGGGAATTAACTGCAGGTTGGGAAAATCCATGACTATTCTTTGCGGGTTGCGTAACCGGAAGGCTTCGCAGCTGAAAGGCGCGGTGGCCTGCAGGTGCACGGTAACCAGCTCGTCCGTTTCTTCAATATCCAGCGCCAGCAGCTGGTGGGGCACAACAACCTCCAGCCGGCCCGGAGCTCTTTCCTTGATACTGTAGGCCGGCGCAACCGGGAAATCAGCAAACTGAAACTCTACCACCGCCTCCTCGCCGGCCAGCCGGGTGATAATTTCCTCCAGCCCCGCCTGCCCCACGTGCAGGCTGCGAGCTGATTTCAAGGAATCAACTGCCGACACAGTAATAACCAGCCGGTGGGAATCCTCCCTTTCCTCAAAACTGTAATCTGTTTCCGATCCGGCAATGAGGCACACCTTCAGGGCTGCTTCCCCGGGCAGAATTTCTATCTGCAGCGTCCCCGGGTCACCTGCTTCATCAGGGTAGTCCGATACATTCGGTTTCCCCGGGTTGCCTGGGTTCTCCGGATTATGCGGCTTTGCGGGCACGCCCGGTTCAGCAGGCTTTGGCGGCGGTGAGGCCTGTCCCTGCACAAGCCAGCCGGCAATCCAGCCCGCCTGGCCGCTGTAGCCAACCTTGTACCACTCATTGCAGAATGATTCCGTCTTCAGAACATCCTGTTCCTGCACCTTCCCCAGCACCCCAAAACTCTGGCCGGGCCCCGATCTGATGTTCACAATATCCCCGTCAACCTTCAGGTAAGCGGAAGCGTTTTTAACCTTGTCCTGCAGAAAACTGCCCGCCTTGGTAATCAGCACCGCCGCCTCGGCCCTGGTAACCGCCTGCAGGGGGCGAAAATTTCCATCAGGGTAGCCGGCAAAAAGGCCGCGGGACACCAACCCGGCCACTGCAGGCTGTGCCCAGGTCCCAATCCGGCCTGCATCGGCAAAACTGAGGCCCCCCCCGGCGGCAGTAAACTTTGGCCCGGCTGTTTCCCCAATAGCCAATATTTTACCCAAAACACCGGCCACTTCCTGGCGGGTAATCGGTGCCCCCGGACGAAAAACATCCCCCGGATAGCCCTGGAAATAACCCGCCGCCGTCGCCTTGCTTATTTCTGGAAAATACCAGTCCTTACCGGCCACATCCTTAAAACTCGCAGAGTTTTCGGGCGTTTGAAACCCGAAATAACTATTGATGACGGTGGCAAACTCAGCGCGGGTAATTTCCCGGCCCGGCTGAAAAGTCCCGTCAGGATAGCCCTTAATATAACCTGCCGCCGCTGCAGCCAAAACATCTGCTGCCGCCCAGTGGCCCTCCGGCAAATCAGGAAAACCTGCCGCCGCGGCACGGCCGCCAAAGGCCGGGAAAAGAAGCACGCCCAGCAAAGCAACAACCACGATCAATACAACTGCAGAATTTATGCAGCCTTGGTTTCCCCTGCCCGCTGCACCGCCCCAAACTGCACCTTTTTGTTCACCTAAGTTCGTGAAACTGCCCCAAACGGAACCTTCCTGTTTACCCTTTTTTGAAAAACTGCCCATAACCAACCGCCCCTGTTAAATATTTCTGTAAAACCTTTAGTTGTATTCTTCGACATACGTTTCCATAATCCTACAAGAATTCTACAAAACACCCCCGTTAATTTTTGGTAATAACAAAAGCCGCCCTTTGAGGACGGCCCGCTGCAATTTGAAGCAGGATCTTCAGTTTTTCACTTTATTTTCACCTTTTTTCACTTTTACATTACATCTTTTACATTACATTGTGATACCCTGATGCGCAGCCGGATGCAGTGCAAGGCCGGCGCCGGCTATTTAACAATTATTTTACGATAATGTTCTTTACTGTCCGGGCTTTCTCTTGAACACCGTTTTCATCATAGAGCATAAACAAAAAGCGGTAGGTTCCTTTGGCAGTCCCCACAGGGAGGGACAAGGTTGCACTGCTCCCGCTGCCCATAAAATTGCCCAGCCCTTGATCCGGCCCTACAAACTTATTTTTTTCTCCCGCCACATCGACATAAGTTTGGCCATATTTGCGCTGCAGGGTTGCTTTTACATTTTCAGAACCCCTGGCCTGGACTGTAAAGGTTACAGCAATTTTTTCAGCGGGGTCATCCGGCAGGTCAAATGCCCTGGCAGAGGCGCTTGCCCTGATGGCATAGGCAACCGGCGCAACCAGGGAAATTTCCTGCGGCCCGCTCTCTGCCAAAACAGTACCGCCCCGCGGGTTTATGAAATCCAAAGAATCAGCAAAGGCATAGGCCGTAGCCGCCAGCCTATAATTTCCCGCAGCAAGAGGAACGGCACAGCCCGCCTGGTCCAAATTAATTACCAGGGAAAGCGGGTTCAGCGCAGTAAAACTCTCCGGCAAAAAAGCATAGGGCAGGGCAGCAGAAACAAAACTTACGGAATCGCCGCTTTGGTTAATTTTAGTGCCGACCGGCAGGGGTATTCTGCCGCTGGCCCCTGCTTTTTCCAGATAGAATTCAAAAGCCAGCCTTTTCCCGTCAATTTTATAATCATAGCCCGAAACAACAGGCCCAGGCCCGGTAAAACTGAATGTAAATGTGCTGTCACCGCTACCTGCACCGCTTACAGAAAGGCCATAGTTGTTTTTGCCGGTTATATTTACCAGCGGGACGGCGCCTCCATATTCCCCGGCAGAATTTGTAAGTTCAACCTTATATGAAAGGGTTTCGGCTTGATCTGAAACTGCAGCCCCGGAAAAATCAAAGATAAAGAGAAAATCCTTTTCAGCATCCTTCGCCACCGGGGCAGGGTGATAGCATTTGGCAGCGCCTGCAGGCTGGGTGGCGCTGCCCATCTTTATTAAATTTTTTAGGGTAATTTCAGTTATCCCCGCGGTCAAACCGGCTAGGTTAAGATAATAATAGGAGCCGTCGGCCAGCATAATTACGGAAGTGCCTGCCGGAAATTCCAGGGGCTCCCCACTGATTTTATTTTTTAGCCTGAGCCTATGTTCCCCCGGGCTGGAGTCTTGGTCATATTTTAAGCTGAAGGCCGCCGTGAAAACACTGTCCGCAGTAACGGTAACAACAGCGGCGCCTGTATCCTCCAATATTGTTGTCCCGAAATGTTTGCCTTCCTTAATGACAGACCGTTGAATTTTAAATGCACCGCCGGGACCGGTACCCCCACCGTCCCCACCCGGCTTGGGAACCCCTTCATCGTCCATATCCTGGTTCCAGATAGGGTTACCGTCCTCACCCGGGTTGTCTTTGTTTAAATCCTCCCAAACTTTCTCCCAATCAGGATCGCCGCCGATAGAAACTGCACCATCGTTAACCACGATATCACCGCCGCTTGCACCGCCGGGGGCATCACCGTAATCATAATAATAGTTGTTCCAGGCATTATCCGGATCAATCCCCTCACCAATCACGCTGCCCTTAGGGTTATTACCAGCAACTGCGCCCTTATTGAGGTTGTGATGCACAACCGTACCGGAACCGGCATGCCCAACAATACCGCCGATGCCACCCTGTCCGCTGCCCTGAACATCCCCTGAATTATAACTGTTGCTTATGGCGCTGTTATTGCCGGCCTCCCCGGCCACACCGCCTATATAGCCGCTGTTACCGTTTACGTTCCCCGTATTAATACAAATTGTGATATCGCCATCCGTATAACCGGCGATACCGCCCACCTTGCCTTTCCCTGTTACATCGCCCGAAGAAGAAGAATTGCTGATCTCACTGCCGGCGCCGGCGCTTCCCACAACGCCCCCCACCAGATGCTGGCCTGTTCCCGTCACTGCACATGTACAAGTGCACCCGGTGATCTTCCCGTC
>JBMNNQ010000068.1:0-6937 GCA_050942615.1 Dethiobacteria bacterium
CTGCTGCAGCTGTTGCTTACCACTTACAAGTTTACAGGTGATGAATTTTTTGCCGGTGCGGCCCGGGATGTTCTCCGCTACCTGGAAAACAACCTTTACCTGCCGGAAACGGGCGGTTGGGCCGGATCGCAGGACGCTGAAGAAGAGTACTATGCTTTGCCCTTAGGAGAAAGGCAAAAACGATCTAAACCGGCAATTGATCGCAATATTTATGTAAATTGGAATGCCCTTCTAGTGCGCTCTCTTTTTCAGGCGGCGGTGGTGTTGGCTGAATCGAAATGGTACGATCATGCGATGATGACTCTAAATTTGCTCCGGCAGCGTTGTTATCAGCCGGGTAACGGCATGGCCCACTATCTTTCCAAGGAAGATGCTAATGCACATGTTTGGGGGCTTTTGGAAGATCAGGCTTGCATGGGTTTGGCCCTGACAGCGGCTTACCAGCATAGTGGAGATCCTGACTGGTTGGATTTTTCCCGGGAACTGGCGGAGTACTGCCTGGAAACCCTTTCCATGGCCCGGGGGGCCCTTTGTGATCGGCCGTTAAGGGATCAGGAATTGGGCCGGATGGCCTTGCCTCATTTTGATCTTCGTCAAAATTCCCTTTGTGCCCGCTGGTTTACAGAGCTTTCCCTGTTGACCGGGGAGGAAGCCTACCTGGAAAAAGCTTCAGATTTAGTGCAGGCTTTTATGGGTGAATACCGCCGGCATTCCCTTTTCAGTGCGGCTTTGTCGCTGGCGGCTTTTGGCATCAGGGAAAGAGGGGCAAAAATTGATGTGGTGGGCAACACGGATGACCCGGCCCTTTTAAACCTGCACAGCGCCGCACTTTCTGCCTTTGTGCCCCCCAAGGTGGTGCGCCTGTTGTCGCCTGCCCAGGTTCGCAGCTGGGGCTATGACGAATACGCGCAGGCAGAACAGGCCACCGCTTTCGTCTGCATGGGAATGCACTGCTTTGAACCGGCAAAAGACCCTGCAGAATTGGCACAGATTGTCGAAAAAATGGTTAAAGAACGCCGTGCCCATGTTTTGTTTACAGTCAAACAGTCTGAACGCATCAGGTAAACAGCATAGTTGACAAAACGATCCCTATTACTGCTAATTTTTTAACTGAAGGCAAATACCTTTTACGGCTGAAAAGGCTGAAGATATTTGCCTTCAGTTATTTAAAATAGAGCGGGGATCAAGGGGTTGGGAATCTGTAGGCCTTATTTTGCAGCCAACCCTGCAGTTTACTGCCGGCGCATGCAAAAATGGTTTCTACAGTGAAGGACAGTGCGGGGGCAGGTGGAACGGAACCCTAAAGTATGACATACTTATTGGAACAGATGTTTTTTAACTTTCTTACATAAGAGGTAAACCGGGGTGTTCCCGTATAAACAGGTTTGAAACCAGCGCTTTACAGGTCTGCAGTTTCAGGTGGCGACAGAATTGTGCACAACTTTGTGCTTGCTTTTTCTGTCCAAAAGCAGTATTTTGTTAATGGGGTAACAAAAACCATCCCCGGATATTTCCGGTATTTTTTTGCCCGGGGTTTCGGTTGCTGTTGCCGCCTATAAAAATTTATGGGTATTTTTTTCCATAATTGTATTGGCGGCGGGACTGGGGATACCGCTTCCGGTATCCACCAATACAGTTTTTTCAGAAAAGCCGGCTGGTCTTACTATAAACCTATTTTCCCCACTTTTGTGTTATAATGGAAAAACTAAGGCAGGGGGGGATTTTTATGTGGGCTGATGACCTTGTGGAGGTGCGGATTCACGGCCGGGGCGGTCAGGGGGCTGTGCTGGCCGCCACGCTGGCGGCAGAAGTTGCCTTTCAGAACGGCTATTACCCGCAGGCTTTCCCATTTTTTGGGGCAGAGCGGCGGGGGGCTCCGGTAGCAGCCTTTTTACGCTACAGCAGTTCTGCCCTGATGCCGCGCTGCCGTATTTCAGACCCTTCTTGTGTTGTTGTGTTCGATGCGGCCCTATTGCCTCCGGAAACGTTTTTGCAGGGGCTTAAAGCAGGGGGACTGCTGCTTTTAAATGCCAAGGAAGAGGCCTTGCCTTTCAGACCGGAAATTGGCCGGGACAGAAAGGTATATATTGTCGATGCTGCACACATTGCTGCTGAGTGCGGCCTGATTATTGCAGAGGCGCCTTTAATCAGCAGTGTGATGTTGGGGGCGCTGGTCAGGGTTTTGCACTTGGCACCGCCGGAGGCCCTCGGGGAAGCCCTGCAGGGGAAATTCCCACAGTTGGAAAAGGAAAATCTGGCCGGGGCCCGGCGGGGGTTTTTAGAGGTGAAGGAGGTTTTTTAGGATGCAATTTGCCAGTAAAAGCGGGTGGCCCCGGCCCGGGGTGCTGCCGGAGACAGTGCCTACGCCAATGAACAAAACAGGTTCCTGGCGGTTTTTAACCCCTGTTTTCCGGGAAAACAACGCACCCTGCCGGCTGGCGTGCCCGTTGGAAAGCGGGATCGCACGTTGGTTAAATAAGGTGCGGCAGGGCGACCTGCAGGGGGCTTGGCAGGTAATGCAGGCATACAACCCCTTTCCGGCAATTACCGGGCAGGTCTGTTACCGGTTCTGCGAGGAAAAATGCCACCGCAGTGTGTGGGATGAGGCGGTGGCGATCCGTGAAGTGGAAAAAGCCGTGGGGCTCTGGCGCCATCAAAATTATAAAACGGGTAAAACCGGCCGGCATGGCCGGTCTGAAGTGCCGGCAGGGAAAAAGGTGGCGATCGTCGGTTCCGGGCCGGCTGGGCTAAGCTGTGCCTATTATCTCCGGCAGTCGGGGGCGGCAGTGACTGTTTTTGAAAAACTGCCCTTGGCAGGCGGGCTTTTGGCCACAGGAATTCCGGCCTACCGTCTGCCCCGTGGCATCCTGAACAAAGAGCTGGAAATTTTGGAGGGGGAGGGTATTATTTTCCGGACCGGCCTGGAGGTGGGCCGGGAAGTCAGCCTGCCGGAGCTGCAGGCGCAATTTGATGCTGTTTTACTTGCAGTCGGCGCCCAGCAAAGTAGGCGGCTGCAGGTTAAAGGGGAAGCGCTGCCCGGGGTCAGCGGGGCGCTGGAATTTTTAGGGGATCTGCATACAGGCAGGCGCAAGGCTGTTGAAGGGCCGGTGATTGTGGCCGGTGGAGGCAATGCCGCGCTGGATGCCGCCTGTATGGCCAAGCTGAATGGGGCCCGGGAGGTAAATCTTCTTTACCGGCGTTCCCGGGAAGAGATGCCTGCGCACCCCGAAGAGATAGAGGCTGCCGCCGCAGCCGGGGTAAATTTTGTTTTCGAAACCGTCTTGCAGGAGATCTGCGGCGCAGGCCGTATAGAAAAAGTGTGTGCCGTACATACTGCCCCTTCCCGCCGGGGGGAGCCCCTGCAAATTTTGCCGGGAACGGCCTTTGAATTGCCATGTAAGCTGCTGATTGTTGCGGCTGGTCAGGAAAGCAACCTTCCTGGGCTGTTTCCTTCTTTCCAGAACAGTTCCAGGAATATGTTGCTGCAGAAAAATAAAAAAACGACGGTCCGGGGCAGTTTAAATTTGGCAGACCGTCTGTTTGTAGCAGGCGATGCCTTAACCGGGCCGGCCAGCGTGGCAGCGGCAATTTTTGGCGGCCGGCAGGCTGCATTGCAGCTGCTGCAGGTTTTGGGGGGGCAGCCGGAAACTGCGGCGCCCGCATCATCCGGGTGCATAGCCGGGGATAAACAAGGCTCGACTTCCCCGGCCGAAACGACAGCGCCTGATTCAGCAGGGACGACCTTCCCGGCTGAACAGTTAGCAGTGCAGGAAGCTGTTTACCCCGGTATCGCCCCGCCGCTGCCAAGCCGTCAGGAGGCCGTCAGTGATGACCATTTAAACGCCTGCCTTTACCCAAAACAGGGCCGGCAGGCCCGGCCCCAACAGGAAGCCAAGCGCTGTTTCAGCTGTGGAACCTGCAGCCGGTGTGGCGTTTGCTGGCTATTTTGCCCGGAACCGGCTATCAAACAGGAGCCGGACGGCAGTTTTCAGATTCTTTTGGATTACTGCAAGGGCTGCGGTATCTGTGCTGTGGAATGCCCGGCGGGGGTTTTGGTGATGGAGGAGGTGCCCGGGCATGGAACGTAAACTTTTGGACGGTAACCAGGCGGCAGCTTTGGCGGTAAAATTAGCGCGGGCGCAGGTGGTCTGCGCCTATCCCATTACCCCCCAGACGTCCCTGGTGGAAAGTATCGCCGGCATGTGGGCGCAGGGTGACTTTTCCGGGGAATACGTCAGTGTGGAATCAGAATATTCCGCCCTGGCATATCTGATTGGGGCGGCATACGCCGGGGCGCGCACCTTTACAGCCACCTCCAGCCAGGGCCTGGCGTATATGCATGAACTGCTGCATTGGGCTGCCGGGGCCCGTTTGCCGATTGTCATGGTCAACGCCAACCGCGCCTTGGGGGCGCCCTGGAGCCTGGAACCCGATCATTTAGACAGCCTGGCGCAGCGCGATACGGGGTGGATACAGTTTTACTGTGCCGATGTGCAGGAAATAATGGACACGCTCCTGCTTTCTTTCCGCCTGGCAGAGGAAACAAGGCTGCCCTGCATGGTTGTCTACGACGGTTTTGTGCTCTCCCATACCGTTGAGGTGGTGGAACCGCCGGCGCAAGAACAGGCTGATGCCTTTTTACCGGCGCCGCCGGCAAAGGCGGCTCTGCAGACAGATCAGCCGCAAAACCTGCAGGCGGTTACCAGTTTTCAATACCTGGCACGTGTTTTTCAGGAACGCCATCTTGACATGCTGCAGGTTCCCCGGGTCGCTAAAAAGCTTACGCAGCAGTACGCTGCAAATTTGGGCCGCAGTTACCCGCTGGTCGAAGCCTGTGCACTAGAAGAGGCCGCCACGGTTGTTGTAGCCGCCGGTTCGGCTGCGCAGACGATCAAAAGTGTGCTGCCTGCCTTGAACAATTCAGAAGGATCAACAGGGCTGTTGCGCCTGCGGCTTTTCCGGCCGCTGCCCGCAGAGGAAATTGTTTCCCTGCTGGCCCGGCCGCATATCCGAAGGGTAGTGGTTGTCGATCGCGATCTTTCTGCCGGGTTGGGTGGGATTTTTGCCCAGGAGCTGCGGGCTCTTTTACAGGGAAGTTCCTTCGAAGGGAAAATTTATGAACTGAACCTGGCCGGGGGCGTGGATCTTACCCCGCGGCTGCTGCGTCGGGGGTTAGAGGCCGCTGCCGCCGGCAGCGGTGAACAGGGCCGGATTATCTGGGGGGTGGATCTGTAATGTTGCAAACATTATTGGGTGATTTTCCACGACAGGAATACATGTTAAATGGGCACAACGCTTGTGCAGGGTGCGGGCCGGCGCTGGCCGTGCGCTATTTGGTAAAGGTGTCCCGGCAGGAGGCGGTTATTGTGATCCCCGCTTCCTGCTGGAGCATTATTTCGGGGGTAGAGCCCTTTCGCTCCCTGGAAACGGTAGTTTTGCACTGCCCCTTTCCCTCTGCAGCTTCGGTCGGGGCCGGCATTAAAAAGGGCCTGGAGGCCGTGGGGGATACCAGGACGCAGGTAATTGTTCTGGCGGGTGACGGGGCCACCTTTGATATCGGGATGCAGGGCCTTTCCGGTGTGGCGGAACGCAATGAAGACTTGATCTATGTCTGTTATGACAATGAGGCCTATATGAATACAGGGACCCAGCGCAGTTCGGCCAGCCCCTACGGTTCGCTTTCCACCACTACACCCGCCCCGCGGGCGAAAAGCAGCCCCAAAAAAGAGATTATGAAAATTATGGCGGCCCACCGGATCCCCTATGCCGCGACAGCATCGGTGGCCTACCCCGCCGACCTGATGGCCAAGATGCAGCGGGCCATGCAGGTTAAAGGGTTTCGGTTTTTGCACATTTTTACCCCCTGCATGCAGGGCTGGGGCAGCCCCGTGGAATTTACGGTTAAGCTGGCCCGCCTGGCGGTGTTGACCCGGCTTTTCCCCCTTTATGAAGTGGCAGACGGTGAGCGTTACCGGATCAGCTGCTTCCCGGAGGAGCATATTCCCATTGAGGAATACCTGCAGGGGCAGAAACGCTTTGCTGCTTTGGAAGGGCCACAGGTGGCCCAGTTGCAAAAAGAAGCAGACCGCAACTGGGCGGCACTCCGCCGGCAGGCGGACAACAGTCCTTTTATACCGGACGACGAGTGTTAATAGTGCAACTGCAACTATTGGGATGTAGCTGATGGATGATGCAGGGTCTGTAGCTTTTAGCCCGGGGCCGGCTGCAAGGTACATCCCTGTGATGGGGATCAGTGAAGGCCGTTTCACGGGCGTTTGGGGACTTGAACCAACCGCCCGGGAAACGGCCTTTGTACATAGTTTACATGTTGACTGCGGCCGGCGTTGCCGGTTTGCTTTATTTTACAGTACTTTTTCCAACAGTTTGGGCAGCTGTGGGGCGCCTGTTTCTTCCAAAGTGTATTTAACCCGCACGGCGGGTTTTTGCAGGGTCATGATCCGCCGCAGGTCGATGGGGGTGCCGATGACGACCACCTCTGCCGGGGAACTGTTAATGGTCTGTTCCAGTTCGGCAATCTGGGTTTTGCCGTAGCCCATGGCCGGCAACAGCCGGGAAAGATGGCTGTATTGGGCAAAGGTTTCTTTAATGCTGCCCACCGCATAGGGCCGGGGGTCAATCAGTTCGCCGGCAGCCGCTTTTTCAGCTGCGAGCACGCCGGCGCCGTAAGCCATGCCGCCGTGGGTCAGCGTGGGGCCGTCTTCCACAACCAGGACCTTCTTACCCCGGATTAGTTCCGGCTGTTCGACAGTGATCGGCGAGTTGGTGAGGACGATTTTAGCCGCCGGGTTGTTTTTGGCAATGGCCGCTTTGACTGTTTCGACCGCAGCGGGATCTGCGGAATCAACCTTGTTGATAATGGCGATATCGGCCAGGCGCAGGTTGGTTTCACCGGGGTGGTAGCCGGTTTCGTGCCCGG
>JBMNNQ010000069.1:0-6932 GCA_050942615.1 Dethiobacteria bacterium
AGGGGGAATGACCGCCTTTGCTGGCGGGAAAAACACTGGCCATGATTTTTGAAAAACCTTCGACCAGGACCAGGATTTCCTTTGAGGTTGGCATGTGGCAGCTGGGGGGGGCAGCGCTGTTTTTAAGCAGTCAGGAACTGCAGATGGGCCGGGGGGAACCGGTTAAAGATACTGCTGCCGTTCTTTCACGCTATGTTAACGGCATTATGATCCGTACATTTGATCATGCTACCGTGCAGGAACTGGCCCGGTACGCTTCTGTGCCGGTAGTGAACGGCCTTACAGATCTGCTGCATCCCTGCCAGGTTTTGGCTGATCTGCTGACAATTGAAGAAAAAAAAGGGCACCTGCAGGGGGTTAAGATAGCCTATACCGGTGATGGTAACAATGTGGCCCATTCACTCCTCTTGGGTTGTTCAAAGATGGGACTCGATTTGGCTGTAGCCACACCTCCTTCCTACCGGCCGCTGCCTAAAATTGTGGCTGAGGCGTTGGCCAATGCCGGACAAAGCGGGAGCAAAATATTTATTACAGATGATCCTTCAGAAGCTGTAAAAAATGCCGATGTAATCTATACCGATGTCTGGACGAGTATGGGCCAGGAGAAAGAAAAAGCAGAACGCCGGACAATTTTTGCTCCTTATCAGATCAACAGTAACCTGGTAAAGATGGCAAGCCCGGATGTGCTGATTATGCATTGCCTGCCTGCCTACCGCGGGGAGGAAATAACCACCCAGGTGCTCGAAGGGGAACGGTCTGTGGTGCTGGATCAGGCTGAAAACCGCCTGCATGCACAAAAAGCCCTGCTGGCCCTGTTGATGGGCACAGCTAAAGGTTAATATTAAAAAAATGCCCGGGACGACTGTTTTGCAGATCTGCCGGCAGCCGTCGGGGTGTATGAAATCCCTGTTGTTGAAAAGGGTGTGAACCATGGCGCCAGAAGAAAAAAACGGTATGGCGGGTATTGTTGACGGCAAGGTAGTGGTCCTTAACCCCCGGGAAGGCGGGCGGCCGGCTGTTTTATCTCCCCCGCAGAAGGGGGTTGAAATTTATGTGAACGAAACAAAGGTTCAGGAAACTGTGGAATTAAGGGAGGAAGATCAAGTTGAAGTAAGGCCTTTGGTTTCCACAGAAACAGCCCTGATGCAGGTTTATGTTTCCCCTGATGGCCTTTCTGCCTTATTGGCAGTTTTCCCACAGATTACCCACAGTTTTTTTCTGGATGATGCCGCAATGACGAGGCATCTTCGGCCCAGGGCCATTCAAAAAGAGGTGCGGGAAAATGTTTGCACGCTTGCAGATGCAGAAGCGGAACTGAAAAAAAACAAGGTTACCTTTGGCCTTGATTTCGCTGCCTTAAAAGAAACTGTTGATAAGGCAGAGGGTCAGTTTCAGGTTGTGGCCCGGGGTGAAAAAATCAGGCCGGGTAAAAACGGTTTTGTTGAATTTTTAATTGAATCTAAAAAAGAAAAAATCTGCTATGATGAAAAAAAGGAAAAGGTGGATTACAGGGAAAAATACCGTTTTCCCACAGTGCAAAAAGGTGAACGAATTGCCTTGATTCACCCCGCTGTCGCAGGCCTTCCCGGACAAAGTGTTTCCGGGGATATCCTTCCTCCGGCAGCAGTAAAAGATGTTGTCGTAAGGTGTGGGGATGGTGCGGCCTTACAGGATAACGGTCGTGAAATTGCGGCCCTCAGGGACGGGCTTCTGGTGGTGAAGGGCAGTTTTATCAAAGTAGAAGATCTGTTGTTGCACAATAAAGATGTAGATCTGAAAAGTGGCAACCTCCGTTTTAACGGCAATATACAGATTTACGGGAACATCAGGGAAGGAATGCAGGTTGAAGCCCAGGGCAATCTTTATGTTGACGGCAATGGCTATGAAGCTACCGTGCAGGCTGGGGAAGGCATTCATTTTACCGGTAATTTAATCCAATGCCAGGTTGACGGCGGGCTTCACTATACCTTTTTGCAGGGAGCAGCCCTGCTTTTAGAAGAAATATGGACGGGTTACAGTAAATTTTTAAAAAGTGTTAAACAGGTCTTCAGTATTTTAAGTGAAAGGAAACAGCTGATCGATGAACGGATCATCACCTTTACCATAGATTCGATGCTCGAAAAAAACCTGCCTGCAATACAAGGGCCTGCTTCCAAAATGGAACAGCTCCTAGAGGGAACAAAGGTCCAAAATCAGCAAACAAAGCATTTAAGTGAAATGCTTGTTTTTCTAAACCAGCACTGTTTTTCCCGGAAACCCAGGGATTTACAGGCCTTGGAAAATGCGGAGAACAAACTGAAATTTTTGTTAACAGGGCTTCAGGAAACTTTGGAAAAGGTTCCCTTGCTTAACGCTTCTTATGTGCAGAACAGTAATTTAAACCACAGCGGAGAAATCCATATTACCGGTGTCGGTTGCTATCAAACCACCCTGCAGGCTGGAAAAGGGGTCCAGATTCAGGGTGTATTTCGCGGTGGTAAAATCAGGGCCCGGGGCGATGTTCATGTTGGGGAATTTGCCCAGATGATAAATGCCACCGGTTCCTCAGAAAAGGAAAAAATGATTGGAATTAAGGTGCCGGCTGAAGCCATTATTTGTTTTGGAAAAGTACACGGGGATACTGCCATTCAGGTTGGGAGACTTATTTACAGGTTTGACCGGGAATATGAAAGGGTACAGGTGAGCTTTGACTGTGCAAAAGGTATGCTTAAGATTACAAATTATTAAACCCCTCTTTGCGGCCGGCACCCCGCAGGGCCTGGTACTCCCGGTGCAAGTGGGTGCGGGGCTTTGTCCCATTATATATTGACAAAGGCGTAGGGCTGTTGTAATTTATAAAGAAAGCCAGGTTTTTTTAAAGGGGGAAAAATTTTATGGAAGAGGTTAAAAAAAAGCTGAAAGAATCAGCTCCGGAGGGGAAGATACCCTGCATTATGATTTTCCGTATTGCAAGGGATTGTAATTGTTCTGTCGCCGAGGCGGGAAAACTATGCGATGAACTCAAGCTCAAAATAGTCAGCTGTCAGCTGGGCTGTTTTTAAAGAACCGGCTTCCCGGTAAAAAACCTGTTTTTCTGCAGGATGGGCCGGGGGGATCATTTGCTTAAAAAATGGGGTGTTTAGAACCCGGTGGGGTGGTGTTTATGGAGGTTTCTTCAGCAGAAAAAGAGTTTGCAAAAAAGCAGGTGGCTGTGGTAACGGTCAGTGATCGCAGTGCGCGGGGCGAAAGGGAAGACCTTAGTGGAAAAGTGGCCGCCCGGATAGCCCGTTCTGCCGGGTGGGAGGTAGCCCATTATAAGGTTATTCCCGATGACAAGGAAGCAATTAAAAAAGAACTAATCAGGTTGGCGGATGAGGATGGGGCGGCCCTGGTGCTGACTACAGGCGGGACAGGGGTGGCCTTACGGGATTTAACCCCGGAGGCTACACTGGCAGTTATTGAAAGGGAGGTCCCCGGTATGGCTGAGGCAATGCGGAGGGAAAGCCTGAAAAAAACCCCGCACGCCATGCTTTCCCGGGCCGTTTGCGGGTTAAGGAGAAAAACACTGATTGTCAACCTGCCGGGCAGCCCCCGTGCGGTCCAGGAATGCCTGGCCGTTGTTTTGCCTGCTTTGCCCCATGCCCTGGAGCTTCTTTGCGGCGAGGTTGCCGATTGCAATGCGGTGCCTGAAGGGTCTCCCTAGTAGGTTTGTAATCTTCAGCAGTTTTACTTGTTTGTTTTATCCTGTAAGGCCTTAAGAAACAGTAAAACAAGCAGCATTTTTTAAAAAGGGGGTGTTTCTCTTTGGCGAAGCCAGAAGGGCTTGTGCTTGTTTATACCGGCAACGGGAAGGGAAAAACCACGGCGGCCTTGGGGCTGGCGTTACGGGCTATCGGGCACGGCCAGCGTGTTTTTATGGTTCAGTTTATGAAGGGCGATCCCAGTTATGGAGAGATACAGGCCATTAATAAATACCTGCCTACCTTTGAAGTGGTGCAGTCCGGTAAAAATCGAATGATGCCTGACGGGAGCCTGGAGGAAGACAAGTCTGATGTAGTCCGTGAGGGTTTCTTCAGGGGGAAAGAAGCCTTGTTGGGTGGGAAATACGGCCTGGTTATTTTTGATGAAATTAACATTGTTCTGGAAAGGGGCCGGCTTTCAGTGCAGGAGGTGCTGGCAATACTGGCTGCACGTCCGGAACATGTTAATGTTGTTTTAACCGGGCGCCATGCAGCAAAGGAAATAATTAATTTTGCCGACCTGGTCAGCGAGATCCGGGAAATTAAACATCCCTTCCGCCGGGGGGTTAAGGCACAGCAGGGTATGGAATTTTAGTTTATACTTTCTAGTTTTTTTAAAGAGGGTTATCTGGTTTAAACTTGATGGGGCTATAAAAAATGCCATTTTGGTGGCATATTTTTTTTAATCAGGGACAAAATATCTTTATGTTTAAGGGATTTAAAGGAAAAGGCCGAGTGAATAGGAAATCTAGAGGTTACAAGTTATAAACTGCTCCAAATCATATTTTTCAGGGTTTTAACAGTTTGCTATTTGTAAGCAATTTTATATATGATGTTTAAGGATCCATTAGCACTCACTGCAAATGAGTGCTAACAAGTCCTAGGCAAATAAAAGGAGGTATCACGTATGAATTTAAAACCTTTAGGGGACCGGGTGATTATTAAAGTTTTGGAAGAAGAGGAAAAAACCAGTTCCGGTATAGTTCTTCCTGATCAGGCTAAAGAAAAACCCCAGGAAGGCGAAATCAAAGCAGTGGGGCCCGGCCGTGTCCTTGACGATGGCAAAAGGGCGGAGATGGATGTTAAGGTAGGGGATAAGGTTGTTTATTCCAAATATGCCGGCACAGAAATCAAGATTGAAGGGGAAGAATACTTAATTTTACGGCAAGACGATATCCTGGCTGTTTTTGCTTAAACCGTTATTGTTGCAGGTGAAACATATTGTAACAGGATAGGCGCAGTCAATATTTGTAAGGCAAAAGTTTCCCGGCCCGGCCCGGGAACCCTGCGGAAGTTCATTTAACCCACAGGGGCAAAGAAATTGGAAAGCAAATGGCGATCAAATAAGGAGGGTTTTGTATATGGCGCATAAAGATATTATTTTCCGTGAAGATGCCCGCCAAGCCCTGGAAAAAGGGGTTGACCAGCTGGCTAATACCGTCAAGGTCACCTTAGGGCCCAGGGGGCGTAACGTAGTGCTGGATAAAAGATTTGGTTCACCGCAAATTACAAACGACGGCGTGACCATTGCCCGGGAAATTGAACTAGAAGATCCCTTTGAAAATATGGGAGCACAGTTGGTAAAGGAAGTGGCCAATAAAACGCAGGATGTCGCCGGTGATGGGACAACTTCGGCAACTATCCTGGCGCAGGCTGTTATTAAACAGGGTATTAAAAACGTAACTGCGGGCACAAACCCCATGTTGATTAAAAGAGGTATTGATAAGGCTGTAAATAAAGTTTTGGAGCATATTAAAAACCAAAGTAAACCGGTTGAAGACCGGGAGGCTATTGCCCAGGTGGCTTCTATTTCTGCCGATGACGAATCTATCGGGGACATAATTGCCAATGCTATGGAAAAAGTGGGTAAAGACGGTGTTATTACGGTTGAAGAATCCAGGGGTTTTCAAACCGACTTGAAGGTTGTCGAAGGAATGCAATTTGATCGGGGTTATATCTCACCATACATGGTTACCGATACTGAAAAAATGGAAGCAATCCTGGAAGACCCGATGATCCTGCTTACAGATCGTAAAATCAGCAGTATCCATGATGTGCTCCCCCTCTTGGAAAAAATTGTTCAACAGGGGAAACAACTTCTGTTAATTGCCGAAGATGTTGAAGGCGAAGCGCTGGCTACGCTGGTCCTCAACAAAATCCGCGGTACTTTTACCTGTGTTGCCGTGAAGGCCCCCGGCTTTGGTGATCGCCGCAAGGCCATGCTCGAGGATATCGCCATTCTGACCGGCGGGCAGGTTATTTCAGAAGATTTGGGCCTGGATATGAAAAACGTCGGCATCGAAATGCTGGGCAGCGCCCGCCAGGTAAGAGTGGACAAAGACGACACTGTTATCGTTGAAGGCGCTGGAGAGTCGGAAGCGATCGAAAAACGAATTAACCAGATTCGTGCGCAGATTGAAGACACAACTTCCGACTTTGATCGGGAAAAACTGCAAGAGCGCCTGGCCAAATTGGCGGGCGGTGTAGCCGTCATTGAAGTTGGGGCGGCAACTGAAACAGAAATGAAAGAAAGAAAGCTGCGCATTGAGGATGCCCTGTCTGCAACCCGTGCTGCTGTTGAAGAAGGCATCGTTTCCGGCGGGGGGGTTGCCTATCTTAACGCCGTTGATGCCCTTGCTGAACTGGAACTCTTTGAAGATGAAGGCGTAGGCATAAAAATTGTGCACCGTGCCTTGGAGGAACCCTTGCGTCAAATTGCAGAAAACGCCGGGGAAGAGGGATCCATTGTCGTGGAAAGAGTTAAAGGTATGGAAAAGGGTGTTGGTTTTAACGCTTTGAACGGGGAATATGTCAATATGATGGAGGCCGGTATTGTTGATCCCGCCAAAGTCGTCCGTTCTGCGATTCAGAATGCAGCCAGTATTGCTTCCCTTTTCCTGACGACGGAAGCAGTGGTTGCTGAAGTACCGGATGAAAACAAAGGTTTCCCCCCGGGCATGGGTGGTATGGGGGATATGCCGCCGATGTAAGTTGAAAGCCCCCGTTTCACAGGGCTTAAAAGTTGCGGCTTAACACCTTATTTTAATTTTTACCGGACATGCAAGAGGCTGTTCAACAGTTCTTTGAACTTTTGAACAGCCTCTTTTTATTTAACCTTACCGGGTCCTATTACAGGGCTGTTTGTGCCGCATAAAAATACATGCAGGCCAGCAGTTGGTAGTTTTCGTTGCTGTGGATAGGAGGCCTGGGGGG
>JBMNNQ010000070.1:0-6779 GCA_050942615.1 Dethiobacteria bacterium
GGCGATCTCCTTCAACAATTGCTTCTAATAAATTGGCTGCTGCTGGGTAGGGGCTTTCTATATTATTGTTGCAGAGCCAGCCTTGTAAAGCATAATAAATAGCCATGTGTGGATTTTCCTGCAGTTTTCCCTTAGCCTGTGCCCGCAGGGTGGCTATTGACTGTCCTAGCCCGTTAATGAGGATTGAAGCCGGCATGTTTTCGGCTGTGGAGACAAATTTTTCCCTATGTTCCTTATTGTTTTGATATATTTGTAAGGCAGTTTTAATCTGTTCCAAAGCATGTTTTGCCCGTTGTTGCTGTAGGGTTTGTTTTTGGGCGCCCACTTTTATTCACCCCCACTATTTATAAAAGTTACTGCACACCAGCCCTGCCCTACGGTTTCATTGCCACCAACTTGTAGGTAAGGATGTTTTTCAAACATTTTAACCAGGGAAAACAGGGAATCCTTTTCACCGGGGCGGGAAAGGAAAAGAGCGTAAAATAGGGTGTCGGGGGGAATGGTTTCTTCATACCAAAGGTTTTGGCTGATCTTTTGTTCATTTAATAAATTGCGTGCGCTTACTGCTAGAGCATATCTGGCAAAAAAGACAAATTCATTGTCGTTTAATATAACTATGTTTTCCTGTAGACGCTGTTTTACTGAAGAATGTTTAATCAGGGGTGCAATTGTTTCAGCTATTGGTTTTACCGGCTCTGATGCAACAATTTCAAAGTGAAGATCTTCAAGGTAGAGCCGGCCCTTTCCATATGTTGCGGCTTCTGCTTCTTGCAAGTTTCTTAGGGGTTGGAGGTCAAAGGCTTTTACCGGTACCCCCGCCAGTTGGCAGTCCCGTTGGTAACGTTCCAATAGGTAAGGGCAGGTCACCCACTTGTAATGGCTGTTAAGGGATCGGACTGGTAATAGTAGTAGCCGACCGTCGGTAACGGCAATAGCCCCAGCCTGTTCTGTGCTACCAAATACTTTTTCAATTTCAATATCTGTTAAACCAACTCTTTGGTGTTGTTTCGCTGCATCTAACAGTGCACCTTTCAGGCTGGAGCCAACAATCACCGGATAGTCAGTAATCTTTTCACGGGCAACCGGAAGATCGATTGTACCGGCCACTTGTCCTGTTCCCGGGTGCAAATTGGTTTCTGCAAGCATCCCCATAATTGTACTGAACATCTCTAATCAACCTCCCATTTTCCTATTAATATCTGACCATAACCATAAGGCAGGGCTGCTTCATCGCTGATGCATTGCCCATGCAAGGCTTCTGCCTTTTCTTTTTCTTCTACAGCAGCTTCGAAAAACCAGGTGCTGCCGGGCGGTAGATAAGGCTGTAAAGGGCGTGGTTTATTATTTTTCAAATCCCAGCCGCCATAAAGCTGCGGTTTACCTATACAGGCACTGATGCACTTCCCAGGCGCATTGGCAGGGCCTTCCCTGATAAGCCGTTCCATATTGTCGGCAGGACAGGCCGTAATCAGGGAAATGGTAAAACGAATTTTTCCATCTCTTGATTGCACTAATGGGGGGTGTTGGGGAAGTAAATCTAAATATGTTTCAGGTGTGATGGAATTTATTTCTACTGCCGCCAGGCGCCCCTCCCCGCCTAACGGTACAACTTTTTTCAAAAAACTCGGCCGTTCAGCTGGCAAGCCGTTTACAACCACGCTTATTTTCAGATGGTACTCTGGACGGATATGTTCTGTTCGATAAAGGTTATGATTTTCAGCAGTACGGGTTTCAGTGTTGCTTTTTAACCCGATTCGGGGTTCCTCCTGCCACAGGCTTTCTTTTTTGTACATTCCCCGGGGGGAGGGGTTTTTGCCTTCGGCAGTTGCCGTATAGCCTGCACGTGTTAAATAAAAAATACCTGCAGGGCGTGCCCCTTCCAGTTTTGTATCCTTTTTTATGCGGGGCAGGCATACTGTGGCACCCAGATCACAGCTTAGCGTTTCCCCTGGTGCCAGGAATGCTGTTAATGTTTCAGAATCTGTGCCCGGTGTTTCTTTAACCAGCAAATACAACGGGGCCGGGAAAAGATATTCTTCTGCATTGTTTTTATCTGATTTAACTAGGTGCGGCCCCCTGAAAGATAACTGGCCTAAGCTGCTAGTGTCACCAAGTTCTGCGGGCCATGCAGCGTTTTTTCCAGGATGCCATCCCCACGTAGATGCTAGGGCGCTACGAATAGCGCCTTGAAGTGTACTCATTGGTGGGGGGAAAAAGCTGGTGATACGGCTATGCCCCCCCTCACCGGCGTGGAAAGGCTGTCCTGTACGGAAAAAACCAGTATCGAGCAAGGTGAAAATCCAGTTTTGGCTAATCATTTTTCCACCCCTTTCTCTATGAGGAATTTAACTAAAAATATGCTTTCCAACTGGTACCTTTTCCAATCCCGGCAAAGCTTGCCATCCTGATCCCTCCAGTAACGGTGACAAAGTTTTAACAGTTGCTGCATTTTTTCTTGGGCTTCCTCATAAGTTGTTTTTGTGTTGCTACTGATATATTCAGCTGTAAGGAGAGCTTTCAAGTCATCTTCAGATAAAGAAAGCCCATTTTTTTCATCATAAAAAAGAGCTAAACGGTTCTGAATATTATAGAAAAAACTATTACTGAATTCTGTTTGTTTCCCTTCATCCCCAATTTCCTTTTGTAAACGTTGCCCAAAATCATCAAGAATATTAACTTTATATTTTTGATCTAGAATAAATTCCCAAGGCGCAGACCAGGTAAGGACCCTGCCTACACTTTTCCAGATGGTAATGGCCAGGCTGTCCCGCCCGCCTTTATTTTTGGCAACTTCAGTGAGGAGGCGCTGTGCTTCATAGTATACTTCAGTAAACGGGGTGGTGAAATGGGCGTAGACTATTGCCCCAGAAATGGTGGCTTGGGGAATTTCGGTAGAAAATGATTCCAAATAAGTACGGTGCAGTGATGTTGCGGCTGCTAAAGCATTTTCTAAAGGTAACAAGGCCAGCACATCGTCACCGCCAGCAAAGACAGTGATGCCGTTTTCTGCTTCAACAATTTGAGGTACCTTCCGGCTGAATTTATTTAATGAGCCACTGATTTGCTTTGTTTTTGTCGCATGTTTTTGCAAAAGGGCACCAAGCCGATCACCGTCCATCAAGAGCATGGCGTAAAAAGGTGAAGGTGGTGTGGTGTTAAGATCTGTAAGATTTTTAATTAATTCCTTTCTTAGTTTTTCAGTTTCAACTGCAGTACCTTTTGGATTATCCCACAGGTTGGGATTTTCTAAGGCGGCTTTGAAAAAACAGTTTCCACCAAGGGAAGCAAATTCTTTAGCGTGTGGATGTTTTGCCAGCACCTCTTGAAGGGCTGGAAACAGTTCCGGGTTTTCCTGGCCTCTGGTATCTGGCAAACGTGAAGCGCGGTTGGCATAAAGCCTTGCTTTTTCAGGTTCCCCGGCGGCAACCTGTTCCAGCCAATTTATTGCTGCAAGGTAGGGCGTTGAAGGGTAGCCGGTGGGCACTTCATAAAATACCTTTGCTGCAATGCGTGGAAAAAGCCTTTTAATAAAAGCAATGGCGCAGAGCCTTTCATTTTCTGCTAAGTCGTAAAAACCCACCTGCTGTCTTACAGCTTTCCAAAACTGTGTTTGTTTTTTGCGGTTATGAATGCGCAAATAACCTGAAAGTTCCTGAAGATCACCAAAAAGAGTACATTTATCCCCGGGTTCTGTTGCAGGAAAATAAGTGCGCCAATTTTTGCGTTGTTCCAGAACGGCGGGATTTTCACCAAAAACCCAACTGATTTCCCAATAGTTATTGGTTTGCCTTTCCCAGATTTCCCTTGTAGAGTTGCCCTTGGCAATTGGTGCTAGAAAACGATCCCAAACCGTTTCTGCCAAGCGGTACCATTCATCATTAACGGCTTGCACACATTTTTCCGGGTTAAAAGTGTCTGGAACCCTGGCACGAAACCTGTTAGGCAGTGTTGCAACCAAGCCTTGGTTACCGTTGGGGGTCATTTTTTTACCATTTCTATAATCCATAATTGTTTGTAAAAGCGGATCGGTAATCTTGTCGTTACTTTCTGCAACGGCAGGTAGGATTAGTTTTCCTCCATTTTGTTCAAGTATTTTTGCCATGGCCTGCCCGGACAGGTAAGATAGTAAAAAGGAGCCTGTCCAGAAGTCACGCGTTTTTCGCCCGCGGGCAATGAAATCCTGCACGGGGCCTAAAGAAAAATTTAAAATTTTTGTTTTATTCATGGCCAAACCACCACCTTGCCTTGGCTAAACGCCGGGCGATCCATAAAGTCAGTAATGTTACAGTAATCTTCATTGCAAGCAACTTCTACCGTATTGAACATTCCACTGCGGCGGTTTGAAGCGGTGATCCTTATTTTTTCATTAACCGGAAGAAAAGTTGCCGGAAGTAATGTCAGGACAGCAGCATAATTGTTTTTGCCTAATGCATGGATATGGATAAATAGTGGGCTGGCACGGCGGTTATAGTCCTTATTTGCAGGGGCAATATCAACTTTATCCCTGGTTGAAATAAAAAAATAATTGTGGGGCAACCCAAACACCACCCGGCGTGGGTGGGTATTTATTTGTTTTCCCTTACAAAAATCTAGTATCAAGTCATGATCATCAGCAAAAACTTGTTCTGCCGCACTCTGATCAGGTAAAATATGGTTTCCCTGATCTTTACGCCCATAGCTTCGATAACGCAGTATTTCGTAACCAATGTCGTTTAAAAGCCTGCATGCATCGCTACCGGTATTGGCAATCCAGACACGGCTTTGCCCGCTAAAGGCTGTATATTCAGGCAGTGAAACATCTGCCTTATCCAGGTTTATTTTTTGGAGTAATTCTTTCTGTTGCTCCTTGAGCTTTTCGACTGTAGCCGGTTTTTCCCAGGTTTCTTCATTGTTATAAATTAATGACTCCAAAGAGAGTGAACCGAAACCTTTGCGTGATCGTGCCCCAGCAGCACCAAAAAGACCCAATGCTTGCAAAGACAACGGTAAAAAGAAAGCCAAGTCCTCTGGCGCATCTTTTTTTGCTTGAATCCTTACTGTAAAACTTCCCCCTGGTTTAAAGTAGGGTCTGACTTGAATTTCAGTTTTTCTCCCCCCGGGTATACGCTTTTCTTGAACGACACCTCGGCCCAGGTAAAGTAAACCATGGCAGTTTCGCCAATTTTCACCGGTATTCATTACGGGAAGGTCGTTTTGTTCATGTAAACCCAGTAGAAAAGAAGATTGCTTTTTTGTACTGCCAAAAATATCTTCTTCAAGGTTCTTTACTGCCCCCGGTTTTTTTAATTTTGGCAGTGCAACAGCACGAAACCAGAAACGGAGCAGCCCTTTTAAGGTTGGGGGCCGCAGCTCTACATTTACATTTGGTTCTGCCCCACCCATAAAAAGAGGTGTTGTTACCCGGTAAGTTGCATCCCAATACACCTTTCTGAATCCCTCCTTAATAATATTTTGTCTAATATTTTTAACCCCATGAAATGACAAATGAACACAATAATGGATTGAAAATTCCTTTTGAAGATATTATTTCTGTTAAAGACTATTTCTTAGTTTTCAAAACACAACACCCGTACCCCTGTGAATTTTTTGCACCTAAGCCGGCATTAAGGGCAATTTGTAGCAGATCAGGATCGCCTTGCAGCCTGTAGTCGCCCATCCAGCCTTTAATAATAAAATTTTTATAGTTCGTCACTTTAAGATCCTTTTCTGTAACGTTCAAAGGCTCTATGGCAAAATGTTTTTCCAGCGGAGGACCGCCATGGATCAGTTTATACTTCTTTGTCAGGTTGGCATGGATCAGTTCGCCAAATTTCGGTTCAAGGGGTGAATAATAGTAGGTATAGCTGCGGCCGTCAGCAGAAGGTAGGGTGCTGTATACTGTAAGCGGGGAAAACATGCGTACAGCAATACTTTCTTGTTTCACTTTTGGCTTATTAATGTCAATTTGGCTTACCTCAAGTTGGATCCTGCCCAGGCGTATGCGCCCTTGGCGTAGGAGTCCGGTTCCCAGTTCCTGTAAAATAAAGGGGATTGGTGAGCAAATTAACAGATGCAGGGGAGGGGTTAATGTTAGCTCTCTTTTTTTCTGATGGAACCGTGCTTTTTGCCCCATGAGGCGGGAAAAGGTGAAAAGTTTAAACCGGCGCTTTTCAAATGGAAAACCGTGTTCATGCAGATATTTACGCAGAAAAGGATTTTCCATGCTTTTATAAATCAGGCCTTGCACTAAGTGGTTATAGTGTATCGGCAGTTGAATTGGACCGTCGGCTTGCAGGGTAAGGTTTAACTGCATTTTGTCACCCCTATAGAAAAAGTTGATTTTGTGCATGTCCATAAAACCCGGGTTTTTTGCATAAAGGCTTTTTAAAAACCTTAACAACGGGGTTTCTTTATAAAAAGCGGCAGCCTGTTTGTTCTCTATCTTTTTTTCCTGGCATGTTCACGTATAGCCTGTAGGTTTAGTATCTCGGTAACAGCATAGCGGAGCGGGATTTTTTCGGTAAGCGGTTGTAGGCGCAAAACAGGAGGAAAATAGCCCATGCGACCGTGCAGTTGTGCTAACAGGGTTGCAGCGCTGTAGTTTAATGAAGGCAAGTTGATCAACAATGTGCTGGTTTGCCATTCCTGTGAAGATAAACCTGTGCTGTCCAGCATTTTTTCAATTTGCGGCGCAAGCGGCTTTTCGGCGCTGATCTGGCTATTGATATCCAAAATAGCAGTTATTTTAGTTTTAGTCAGGGCCTTGATCTCCTGAAGCTGTTCATTGGTCAGGGGATGGG
>JBMNNQ010000071.1:0-6467 GCA_050942615.1 Dethiobacteria bacterium
TTGTCGGACACGCCGCCACGCAGGCGGGGATTTCCCGTTCAGGGCAGCGATCACATTTCAGGGCCAGCTGTTCTTCTTTATCCTGCACGATCGCGCCGAAGGGACAGGCCATCACACACATCCAGCAGCCGACACACTTTTCCGGGATATGTTTTACGATGCCGGTTTCTTCTTCCCGCCACAGGGCGCCGCTGATGCAGGATTTAATGCATTGTGCATCTGCGCAGTGCCGGCATTGCAACGGAAAGTTGAACTGCTGTCCCTTTTCTACATAAATCCGGGGCACAGGGGGTTGATCTGCAAAAATAGCTGTGAAAATGTTTTTAGAGGCTGAATGTTCCACAGCACAGGCCAGCTCACAGCTTTTACAGCCCAAGCAGTGTTCCAGGTTGATCAGAATCTCCTTCATACCTTACACCTCCTATCTTTTTACCTTTTTGTAACAATAATTTGTTTAGGATTGGGATCAGTGTTAAAGTTGTTTTGGGAATTGGTGGCAAAGCGGGCAAACCTTAATTAAACCAGTGTTGTAAACTAATTCTTACAACACCCCATATGTTTACTATTTCGCTGAAAGTTTTCCTATCCCTGCGCTTAAAACAGGGTAAATTTGGCTATTAAACGGTACTGTGCCTAATTTATGATAGAAAAGAGGAGGCCGGCCTGCCGGTGTTGAAACTGAAGTTGAAACTATAGTAGAAGCTGATATTGGTGAAACAGTTTTCCGGGGGGGCATCAATAACTTTGGCCAATAATATTATTTTTTTCGGTGGATAAAACTTTATGGATGAACATTATGGATTAAAATATGGAGGTGTTTGAACGGATGAGATCAACCGTGGATTGCGTTCCCTGTTATATGCGGCAGGTTATTTCCACTTTAAGGATTGCAGGGGTGGAGGAGGAGAAACAATATGACATCATTTATGCTTTGTTTCCCACCATTGCCGCGCTGGATCCCTTGAAAACCCCGGCGGAAAACACTTCACTGGTCCTTTTTGAGGTTTACCGCTTATTGGGAATGGAAGATCCCTACCGGGAGGCCAAAGCAGCCTCTAATGTTCTGGCCCGCCGCTATTTCCCGGTATTGGAAAGGATTGTTGCCGCCAACAAAGACCCTTTATTGACGGTTTTAAAGGCTTCTGTGGCCGGCAACGCCATCGACATGGGGATTAATCCTGATTTTGACGTGGGAGCCAGTATCAGGCAGGAACTGGAACGGGGTTTCCAGCGCAGCGATGTGGATGCCCTACGGGAACTTTTGGTGCAGGGGTCCCCTCCCTTGGTGGTGATTGGGGACAACAGCGGGGAAATTGTTTTTGATTCTTTGCTGGTGGCTACTTTGCGCCAGTATGCTGCCGACCTGACCTTTGTTGTCAAGGGCGGCCCGACCCTCAACGACGCCACCGTGGAGGATGCGCTCGATGTGGGGATGGACTTTTTGGCTGAGGTAATTACTACCGGGAACAACTATTTAGGGGTGATCCCGGAGTTCTGCAGCCCGGAACTAAGGGCGGCAATTGCCTCTGCCGGCGTGGTGATCGCCAAGGGCCAGGCCAACTATGAAACCTTGGAGGGGACCTCCTTTGCCGGGGATAAAACATTTTTTCTGTTACAGGCCAAATGCCCGGTAATTGCGGCGCATCTGGGGGTAGATCTGGGCGGTTCTGTGCTGGTGCGCAACCAGCCGCTGCCGGACGCTTAGACCGCCGGCTTGGTCAGAATACAGTTCAAAAAAACATCGGGGTTTTGAAAGGTCTGCTTTTAGCACATATTTTATTTAAAACCAGTGCAAAAAGATTGTCCTCTCAACCCCGATGTTTTGTTTTATACAGGTTTCCCTCCGGATCCTTCTTTTCAGCCTTGGGGGTCCAATGTTCGCCCCAATCTTTCCCTGCCTAGCAGCGCTGTTTTGGCAGGAGCTTGTTTAACCTGCTCTGACAGCGGTCCCTTGAAGCCTGCTGGAACAACTGTTTATTAACTTTTTATTGCAGCCAGCCGGCAACCACATCTTCATTTTCTGCAATCCAGTCGCGGGCAGCGTCCAGGGGTTTTGCCCCGTCAGCAATGGCTCCGATTACCGCGCCAAGCTGGTAGTCTTCCAGGTAGTAGTTTTTTAAGAAGTTGGCGACTTCCGGGGCATCTGCGTCCAGGCCTTGCCGGGCCATAACAACAATATCTTCTGCACCTCCATACACCTCCTGGGGATCCTCCAGGAATTTAAGATCATAGCTGGCGAATTTCCAGTGGGGTGTCCAGCCGGTAACGACGATCCATTCTTCTTCCATGTAAGCATCGGCCAAAGCAGCGGTCATGGCCATGTCGCTGCTTTCAAGGAGTTCAAAATTCAGCCCGTAGTCTGCGATGGCTTGTTCGGTAGCGGTCATAATCCCTGCACCGCCGTCAATGCCTACAATGCGCCCGTCAAACTGATCTGCAACTGCATTTAATTCCTCAATAGAATCAATATCCACGTAATCAGGGACCACCAGGCCAATACGTGCGCCGTTATAAAGGGGGCCGTAGTCGTCAATTTCAGCGCCGTATTGTTCCAGGTAGTCTTTGTGGGTAATTGGTAACCAAGTTGTTGTTTCGGCGTCGAGATCACCATCGGCCAGGCCGGCATATAGTCCCCCCGCCTCTAATGGGGTTACTGTAGCATTGTAGCCTAATTTATCCATAATTACTGCCTGTGCCAGGTGTACCGAAGCTTCTGCACAGGCCCACTGCACATAGCCCAGTTTAATTGTGCCGGTTGTTGTTTCCCCGGCAGGTGTGCCGGCTGCGGGATCATCACCCGGCGTTTCACTACCTGTGCAGCCTGTAAAGACCAACCCTATACCTAAAACGATGACCAGTAAACCGGCTAGAATCCTTTTTTTCGTAAACAAGAGAAAACCCTCCCTTTTTTTTAAACAACCTTTTTTAAAATTACGTTCCTTTTGATCGTTTTAACTGTTACATTTATGCTGCTTTCTTTTCCGGGGATTCTTTACCCACAGATTGGGTAATGCGGTCCAGAATGATCGCAATAATTACAACTCCCAACCCCCCTTCAAAACCGGATCCAATCTGCAGGCGTGTAATCGCCCGGTAAACAATGCCCCCCAAGCCTCCTGCCCCGATCATGGCTGCAATAACGACCATGGAAAGAGAAAGCATAATGCACTGGTTTATGCCGGCCATAATCGACGGCAGGGCCAGGGGCAGCTGTACTTTAACCAGCATCTGCAAGGGTGTTGAACCGAAGGAGGCTGCGGCCTCGATCATCTCTGCCGGCACCTGGCGGATGCCCAAATTGGTTAATCTGATGGCCGGCGGCATGGAAAAAACCACGGTGGCCAGTACAGCCGGCACCACACCAATGCTAAAAAACATTACCGCCGGTAAAAGGTAAACAAAAATAGGCATGGTCTGCATAAAATCCAGGAGAGGCCGGAGAATTTTTTCCGCTAAATCACTGCGTGAAGCCCAAATTCCCAAAGGCACACCGATGAGCAGAGCCATAAAGGTTGCGGTGAGCACCAGGGCCAGGGTACGGATGGTTTCATCCCAGATATTCATGCTGACCAACAAAAACAGGCTGATCAGGGTAAAAACTGCCATACCGCGCCCGGAAAGCCTCCAGGCTAAAAAGACCAGCACCAGTATAAATACGGTAATAGGGATAAAGGACAATACAGCCTCAATATTGTTGACAGCACCTTCAATTAAGCCGCTGCAGGCCCGGAAAAAATCCCGGTAATTGCTGCGCAGGTACATGATCGCAAAATCAGCCCATTCCCGTAATGGAAGTCGGTAAAGGATCAGATATGTGGTCCATTGATCGAGCAGATTCCTGATTGTTGTTGCCTGACTCAGCAGAACTTCCCACATTGTTGTTGTTTTCCCCCCCTCCGATTAGGCCTGCCAGTACGGTAACACGCACAATGATGCCCAACAGTTTCTTTTTTTCATTTACAACAGCAATCGGTACTTTCGCTGCGGCTGCAACAGGAATCAGATCCTGGATTAGTGTTTCCGGGGTTGTGGTCGGAATATCTGTTTCCACAATATGCTGTAATTCTGTTTCCTTGTTTTTAACGGCTTCCACCGCGCGCTCAACCGTTACAATTCCGTAGAGGGTGCGATCTTCCCCCAAGACAAAAATGCTGGACAAGGCTTCTTTCTTCATTTTGCGCAGGGCCACACGGGGTCCGTCATTGGCTGAAACATGGGCGGTAGGGCGGATCATGATATTTTCTGCTTTTAATATTTTAGAACGATCGACATCGGTGACAAAATTGGCTACATATGCGGTTGCCGGGTGGGTCAGGATCTCCTCCGGGGTGCCCACTTGATCGATCAACCCGTCTTTCATGATTGCAATTCTGTCACCCAGCTTCAGGGCCTCGTCCAGATCATGTGTAATAAAAATAATTGTTTTGTGCACTTTTTCCTGTAATTCCATTAATTCCTCCTGCATTTCTTTACGAATTAATGGATCCAAGGCTCCAAAAGGCTCGTCCATTAACAAAATGTCCGGATCAACGGCCAAGGCCCGGGCCAGGCCAACCCGCTGCTGCATGCCCCCGCTCAACTGGTTCGGGTAGGCGGCCGACCATTCCTTGAGGCCCACTGTTTCCAAGACAGCCTGTGCCCGGTTTTCACAGCTTCCTTTTTCAATTCCCTGTACCTCCAGGCCATAGGCTACATTTTGCAGAATGGTACGGTGGGGGAAAAGGGCAAAGCGCTGGAAAACCATCGCCAATTTTTTCTGCCTTAATTGCCGCAGTTCTGGCGGTGGCAGCCGGGTGATTCTTTTTTCATCAATATATATTTCTCCTGCTGTCGGCTCAATTAAGCGGTTAATGCAGCGGACAAGTGTAGATTTTCCGCTTCCTGATAAGCCCATGACGACGAAAATTTCCCCTTGTTGCACGGCAAAGGAAACGTCATGCACGCCTACAGTGTGGCCCGTTTTCTTAAAAAGTTTTTCTTTGGATATCCCGGACTGCAGCATTTTTAAGGCTTGTTGGGGATGCGGGCCGAAGATTTTATAAAGGTTTTTTACCCTGATTTTGGATGCCATCTTGTAACCCCCTCAAAAAAATAAGCACTCTCACCTCTGAAAGCAGAGGTTAGAGTGCTTGGGTTTCGCCATGCTGACTCACCCTAAACCACAACTAAGGTTGTAGCCTATTGCTGGCCCCTTTGAACCAGCAAAAGCCCCAGTTCTCCTGATGATTTTTCACCCGTGGTTTCCACGCATGAACGGCACTTACCCCTATCCACCAGAAACCTGACGTATAAGAGCTCGCATCCGGGCTTACTGCCACCGGCTACTTCATCACTATTGTTTCGTAATAAAAAAGCCTTCTATTTGACAGGCAGCTGTCAAATCGGGAAGGCTAAAATGCAGGCAATACTTATAAAAAACCAGCCGTAAAAGGAATTACATAAAAATAATTACCGGCGATGCCCGCTTAGCCTACGGGGTTAGCTGACGGGCTCGGGTTCGGGTTACCCTATTCCCGGCTGAAAGCCGGCAAACTCGCCCCTCCAGTAATGTGGTTCCCCCGTGTTTCCCAAGAAACTTCGGCCTGCTTGGAACAAAAAGTAATATTTATTACATTTCATACTACCACACATATTTTAGGCAGTCAATTTTTTAACCCAAAATAGCCGGCCGGGGATGGTGCAGGCAAAGGCGGGCGAGTTCTTCAATATTGGCAGTGCCGGCGCACATCACCTTATCGGCCCCACCCCAATAAAGCTTCAGCGTGCCATCTCCTTCCGCCACAGCCCCGCAGGTAAAAACCACGTTATGCACATAGCCGGTAACCTCCCAGGGGTCTTCGGGTTGCAAAATCCAGTCATCGGCTACCCCTAAAAGCTTGGCCGGATCCTGCAGATCGTGCAGGGCGGCCCCCAACCTGTAGATGGCTCCGTCCATGGTGGCAAAAACACCGTGATAAATGTGCAGCCAGCCCCAACGGGTTTTCAATGGGGTAGCCCCCGGCCCTATTTTCATTTCATCCCAGTGGTAGGGCAAAGATTTCATCAGCAGGCGGGTATCCCCCCAATGGATTAGATCGGGGGAATAAGAAATCCAGATAGACCAGGGTGAGATCTGTGAATGCGGCCTTTCCAAACGCACATAGCGTCCCCCAAAGCGCTGTGGAAAGATGACAACATTGCGGTAATCGGCGGCGGTAATCAGGGCCACGCGCTCTACCTGTTTAAAATCTTTTGTTTTGGCCAGGGCTACCCTGACCCCATGTCGGGAATAGGCGCTGTAGGTCAGCAGGTATTCCCCTTCCAAGGGACAGATGCGCATATCTTCCACCCCGAATTCCTCATACGTGGCAAAGGGTTCTGCAGTGGCCGGTTCCAGAAACGGTTCCGGCTGCACGGAAAAATTAAAGCCGTCTGTGCTGCTGGCCAGGCCGATGATCGAGCGCCCGTTAAAACGGTGGGCGCGGAAA